>DASUXL010000136.1:0-39803 GCA_036377915.1 Candidatus Limnocylindrales bacterium | reverse complement strand
GCCAAGGCACCCGCCAAGAAGGCGGCCAAGACCGCGAAGGCGGCGGAGAAGAAGCCGGCCGAGGGCGACGAGGCAAAGGCGGCCGCGGCACCCAAGGCCGAGGGCGAGGAGCCCGACGTTGCCGAGCTCGAGGTGGAGGATCTCGCCGCCGAGCTGGAGGACGTTGTCGTCGAGGAGACGCCTGAGCTGGCGCAGGCGGCCGAGGCGGACGCCGTGGCGGCCGACGACTTCGAGTGGGATGCCGAGGAGTCCGAGGCGCTCAAGCAGGCGCGCAAGGACGCCGAGCTGACCGCCTCCGCCGACTCGGTACGCGCGTACCTCAAGCAGATCGGCAAGGTGCCGCTGCTCAACGCCGAGCAGGAAGTCGAGCTGGCCAAGCGGATCGAGGCCGGGCTCTACGCGTCGGAGCGGCTGCGCATCGCCGACGAGGAGTCCCTTGAGATGGGCCGTGACCTGCAGCGTGACCTGCTGTGGGTGTCACGCGACGGCGAGCGTGCCAAGAACCATCTGCTCGAGGCAAACCTGCGGCTCGTGGTTTCGTTGGCAAAGCGTTATACGGGTCGCGGTATGGCGTTCCTGGACCTGATCCAGGAGGGCAACCTGGGCCTGATCCGCGCGGTGGAAAAGTTCGACTACACCAAGGGATACAAGTTCTCGACCTACGCCACGTGGTGGATCCGTCAGGCGATCACCCGGGCAATGGCCGACCAGGCGCGGACCATCCGCATACCGGTCCACATGGTCGAAGTGATCAACAAGCTGGGCCGGATCCAGCGCGAGCTGCTCCAGGATCTTGGGCGTGAGCCCACCCCGGAGGAGCTGGCCAAGGAGATGGATATCACACCGGAGAAGGTGCTGGAGATCCAGCAGTATGCCCGGGAGCCGATCTCGCTGGACCAGACGATCGGCGACGAGGGCGACAGCCAGCTCGGCGACTTCATCGAGGACTCAGAGGCCGTTGTGGCGGTCGACGCGGTCTCCTTCAGCCTCCTGCAGGACCAGCTCCAGCAAGTCCTGCAGACGCTGTCTGAGCGGGAGGCAGGCGTGGTCCGGTTGCGCTTCGGGCTCACCGACGGCCAGCCCCGCACGCTCGACGAGATCGGCCAGGTCTACGGGGTGACGCGGGAGCGGATCCGGCAGATCGAGTCCAAGACCATGTCGAAGCTGCGGCACCCGTCGCGCTCACAGGTCCTCCGCGACTATCTGGATTAAGCGCACGCATCGACCGAAAGTATCGTCTTCGCCACCATCCGTACGTACCTTGTCGGGTGGTTTGGTCATTGTGCTGAGAGCGAGATCGCTTGACGGCACCCGCATGTGGGGCGGCAGACTGTCAGCGGAGGCACTGGTCCGGGTAGGCTTCAAGCCCGGCGCCTGCCGACTCAGGCTCTACCTGTGACCTAGGTCCCCCGTGGTCAGATTGGGAAGTCGTTCAGTAGCACCGATGTTGGACGATGCGTGAGTAGCAAGCCAGGAGAGTTGAGATTCATCGGTGACGACCAGAGGAGGAAGGCTATGACCCAGACCCTCACGCCGCCGCCGGAGACGGCGGCAATCCCAGCCGCCGATGAACGGTGCGACCGCTGCAACGCGGCGGGCAAGCTGCGCGTGAAGCTAGCCGGTGGGGGCGAGCTGGTGTTTTGTGGACACCACGCGAACAAGTATGCAGACGACCTAGTGAAGATCGCTGTCGAGGTATCGGCAGACCCCGAGTTCACCTGGCGTGGTGGCTCGGACAACTAGACCCTACGAGCTTGTCGGATGGCGCTTTTCCTCCCCGGAAAAGCGCCATCCGCCTTTATAGGGACTGGATCATCGAGATGCGCTCTTCGAGCTGTTCGATGGTGGCCTGGGCGCTGGGTGGGCCGCCGCACCGCGTCCGCAGCTCCGAGTGGATCTTGCCGTGGGGTAACCCGGTCCGGTGATGGTGGGCGGCGACCAAAGCATTCAGCTGTCGGCGTAAATGGATTCGGCGCTCAGCGGCGGACATGTCGCGAACAACTTCGCGTTGCGCCTCAGAAGGGGCAGCCTTCTTGGCGCGCCGGGCGGAGGCGGCCTGTTCGGCCTGGCGCCGGGTCAGCAGCACCGACACCTGTTCCGGGGTGAGAAGGCCGGGCAATCCCAGGAATTCCTCTTCCTCGCGGGTACCGACCTGGGCGGGCAGGCCGAAAGTCGCCCCGTCGAAGATGACCTGGTCCAGCTCGGCGGTGGCGGACAAAGCCTCCCACCCCTTGGTGAGCTCATCACTTGCCTGTTCCGACTCCTGTGCGCGGGCCAGGAGCTCGTCGTCGAGCCCGTCCGGGGACTTGGGGGCGCCGAGGACGTGGTCGCGTTCGACCTCCATCTCGGAGGCGAGCCCGAGCAGCTGCGGCACGCTGGGCAGGAAGACGCTGGCGGTCTCGCCGGCCCGGCGGGCGCGGACGAAGCGGCCGACGGCCTGGGCGAAGTACAGCGGCGTGGAAGCGGACGTGGCATAGACGCCGACGGACAGGCGCGGGATGTCGACGCCCTCGGAGACCATGCGTACCGCCACCAGCCAGCAGCTCTCCGGCGAGCCGGCGAACTTCGCGATCTTCTCGGAGGCGCCCTTGTCGTCCGAGAGCACGACCGTCGGTTTCTCGCCGGTGATGCGCTCCAGCAGCCGGGCGTAGGAGCGGGCGGTCTGCTGGTCGGAGGCGATGACCAGCCCTCCGGCGTCGGGCATGCCACCGGCCCGCTTGACCTGCAGGCGGGCGTGGGCGGCCTTGAGCACCTGCGGCATCCAGTCGCCGCCCGGGTCGAGGGCGGTGCGCCAGGCCTGGGCGAGCAGGTCCTGGGTGAGCGGCTCGCCCAGGCGCACCGCCAGCTCGTCTCCGGCGCTTGTCCGCCACCGGGTCTCGCCCGAGTACGCGAGGAAGATGACGGGGCGGACAACGCCTTCGCCGAGCGCGTCCCCGTACCCGTAGACGGAATCGGCGCGGGAGCGCAGGATGCCACCGGCCACCGGCTCGTAGGTGACGAACGGGATCGGGTTCTCGTCGGAGCGGAACGGGGTGCCGGTGAGCATCAGGCGCCGCTCGGCCTGTTCGAAGGCGAGCTTGACACCGTCGCCCCAGCTGCGCGAGTCGCCGGCGTGGTGAATCTCGTCGAGGATGACGAGCGTGCGCCGGGCAAGGGTCCGTCGCAAGTGGATCTGCGGGGCGATGCCGACCTGGGCGTAGGTGACGACGGCGCCGTGGAAGTCGGAGGTGGTGTGCACGTCGGCGTTGCGGAACATGGCGTCGAGCTGGATGCCGACCCGCGAGGCCGCTTGTGCCCATTGGAGTTTCAGGTGCTCGGTGGGGGCGACGACGGTGACCGCGTCGATTGTCCGGTCGGTCAGCAGCTCGGCGGCGATGCGCAGGGCGAAGGTGGTCTTGCCGGCGCCGGGTGTGGCCACCGCGAGGAAGTCGGTGCTGCGCCTTCGCAGGTACTCGAAGAGGGCTTTTCTTTGCCAGGCGCGCAGCGGTGGGAAGGATTCGAGCACGACCGGAGAGTCTATCGGTCCGGCAATCCCTCGCTCGCGCCGTGCAGCTTGGGACGCGGTGCGGACCAGCGGCGATACAGGGCAGTGAGGCGCACCACGAAGACCAGCGCGCCGCAGCCGATCATGGTGAGGCCGGTGCGGACACCGGTGCGGTCGAGGCCGACGACGGCGATCGCGCCCAGCAGGGAGGCCAGGGCGTAGATCTCCCGCCGCAAAACGACCGGGATCTCCCCGACGAGAAGGTCGCGGGCGAGCCCGCCACCGATTCCGGTGATCATCCCGATGAGCAGGGCACCTCCACCCGGTACCCCCGAATCCAAAGCTTTTAATGTGCCTGTCACGGTGAACAAAGCCAATCCGGCGGCGTCGAGCAGCAACACCGTGCGGCGCAAGCGTTCCAGGCGGGCGTGGAGCCAGAAGACGGTGCCCGAGGCGACGGCGGCAGTCGCGCCGTAACGCCAGTCGGTGAAGGCGACCGGCTGGGTGTCGAGGACCAGGTCGCGGAAGATGCCGCCGCCGAGAGCGGCGACGAAGCCCACGAAGACCACACCGAAGAGATCGAGTCTTTTGGCGACCGCCGCCGAGCCACCCGAAGCGGCGAAGACCGCCACCCCGGCGAGGTCACCGATGAGCAGGGCGGATGTCGTTTCCACCCCAGCAGGCTACTCGGATAACGAGTCGTAAATTTCCTTGCACTCCGGACAAACCGGGAAACGGTTCGGATCGCGGGAAGGTACCCACACCTTGCCGCAAAGGGCCACGACCGGCGTGCCCATCACCATTGCCTCCATCAATTTATCCTTGTCGGCATAGTGCGACAGACGCTCGTGATCACCCTCGTCGAGCCGATAATCCACCCGCTCCTCGACAACGGTGCTGGTGTCTGGCGTAACAGTTGGCGTAGTCACCCGCCCATTCTCTCAGGTCTGATCCAGAAGTCCCAGTTCTATTCGCTAGCGTCTGACTGGTGAGGATTGGACTTCAGGCGCGCGAAGCGCTGGTGCACGGGCTCCCGGTGGTCGCCCTGGAGAGCACGATCGTTTCGCACGGCTTGCCGCGCCCGGACAACCTGCGCATCGCCCGCGAGATCGAGCAGACCGTGCGGGACAACGGGGCCGTCCCGGCCACCATCGGCATGATCGGCGGCGAGCTGATCGTCGGGCTCGACGACGGGCAGCTCACCCGGCTGGCTTCCACCGACGGTGTGGCCAAACTGTCAGTGCGGGACCTCGGAATTGCCGCCGCGCTCAAGAAAGACGGGGCGACGACGGTCGCGAGCACGAGCGCGGTGGCGGCCGCCGCCGGGATCAAGGTGTTCGCCACGGGCGGGCTGGGCGGCGTGCACCGCGAGGCGTTCGACGAGTCCGCCGACCTGGTGACGCTGGCGCGCACCCGGCTGATCGTGGTGTGCGCCGGGGTCAAGTCGATCCTCAACGTCGGCGCGACGCTGGAGCGGCTGGAGACGCTGGGTGTCGGCGTGGTCGGCTACGGCACGAATCGCTTTCCCGGCTTCTTTGTCAGCGACAGCGGGTTCGAGGTCGACTGGCGGGTCGACTCGCCGCACGAGGTCGCGCACGCGTTCAAAGCCCAAGTGGCGCAAGGGGTCAGCGGCTCGGCCCTGGTGGTCGCCAACCCGCTGCCGGTCGACGAGCAGCTCGATCCCGAGCTGCACGACCGGGTCCTAGCCGAAGGGCTGTCCATTGTGGAGCGCGATCGGGTGACCGGCAAGCGGGTCACACCGGTGCTGCTGAGCCACTTCCACTCCGCCACCCACGGCGCCAGCCTCGCCGTCAACGTGCGCATCATCCTGCGCAACGCCGAACTTGCCGCCCGGATCGCGGCCGCCCTCTGATGATCATTACTGTCGGGGACCTTGTCACGGACGTGCTTGCGGTGCTGCGCGCGCCGCTTGCCCCGGCGTCCGACACGCCCGCGACCGTGCACGTCGCCGGCGGCGGCCAGGCCGCCAACACCGCGGCGTGGCTTGCCTGGCTGGGACGGGCGGTGACGTTCGTCGGCGCGGTCGGCGACGACCAGGCCGGGCGCGACCGCCTCGCCGAACTGCACGCGGCCGGGGTACAGACCCGGGTCAGCGTGCGCCCCGGCGCGAGCACCGGCAGCATCGTGGTACTCACCTATGCCGGTGAGCGCACGATGATCAGTGACCGGGGCGCCAACCTGCTGCTGGCACCGTCCGATGTAGACGCGGCCGTGACGGCCGGGGCGACCAACCTGCACCTGTCCGGATACACCTTGCTGGACCAGGCTTCCCGCCCGGCCGGGCGCAGCGCGCTGGCATCGGCAAAGGCCGCCGGTCTGCGGACAAGCGTCGATGCCGCCTCGGCCGTGCCGCTGCTTTCCGCACCGGATTTTCTTCAATGGGTACAGGGAACAGACCTCCTGATCGCCAACGCCGACGAGGCCCAAGCCCTCGTCGGAAAGCCCGACCCGATGCTGCTGGCCGAAGCCACCGGCGGCCACGCGGTGGTCAAGCTCGGCGCGGAAGGCGCATTGTGGGCGAGGGTGGGCGGAGGCGTCATCCAGGTCGCACTCGAACCGGCCCACGTCGTCGACGCGACCGGCGCCGGTGACGCCTTCGCCGCCGGGCTGCTGGCCGCGTGGAGCGCAGGGCTTGAACCCCTTGCCGCCCTTGAGGAAGGCTGCCGGTTAGGCGCATACGCCGTGGGCATCGTCGGCGCCCGGCCCCCCACAAATCCACGTTAAAAAAAGCGGCGATGCGGTGACCGCGACCCGGTACCCCTGAATAAATAGAGCGATGTTGCTGCACTTCCGCCGGTTCACGGCGGGCGTGGCCGCCGCGTTGGTCATGGTGCTTACGGGCGCGGAGGCGGCGAACGCCGCGGTCCAGCCCAACGGCACCTACTCCAACTGGTTCTGGCCCGCCACAAGCACCGGCTACTACAACTTCGACCAGCGCATGACGATTTTCGAACCGACGACCGCGGCGAACTACTTCTGGTCGCACCAGTTCGGCTTCATCGGCGGCGACGGGGGCTACCTCGGGTTGCAGACCGGCTCGTTCCCCAACCGCACAAAGATCGCCCTGTTCTCCATCTGGGGCGCCAACGCCGCCTCCGGCGCCAACTGCGGCACCTTCGTCGAAGGCACACCGGGGTACACCTGCCGCCTCGACCCGTACAACTGGGTGGCCGGCCGCACCTACCGGCTGCGGCTGTGGGCGGTCGGCGCGGACTCCGGCGGAGAATGGTGGGGTGCCTGGGTCCAGGACACCGTCACGGGTACCGACAGGCACATCGGGAACATCCGCGTGCCCGGACCGTGGGGATGGCTCGGCACCTGGTCGGTGTCGTGGACCGAGTACTTCGGGCCGCCGCTGGCCACCTGCGCCCAGCTCCCGTGGGCCTTCGCCCACTTCGCCTTCCCGACCGCCAACAACGGGACCGTCAAAATCGGCTCACACCAGCATTTCATCAACGAGACCGGGGGCTGCCGGCAGTACAGCCGGATCATCGAGTACGGGGGCGACGTGCAGGAGATGGGCAAGTTAGGGTCGTAGAGGATTCACCCTCGCCACCGCCTCGTCGATGCGGGCCTCGGTGATTCGGTTGTCCCGCAACAGTTTCATCACACCGTCTACGACCCCGGTCACGATGCCGGGGTCGTAGACCTGCTGGTTGGCAAAGACGAGCAGGTCCATCCCGGCGTTGAGGGCAAGGGCGACGGCCTCGTCCCGGCCGTACCGGCTGTCGATCGCGACGGCCTGCATGTCGTCGCTGACCGCGGCGCCCTTCCACCCGACCTGGCCGCGGAGCAGGTCGGTGACGGCGGCGCGGGACAGCGACATCGGCAGGTCCGGGTCGATCTGGCGGTTGAGGATATGGGCCACCATGATCGAGTCCGTCATCCCGGAGGCGACCATGCTGCGGAACGGTTCCAGCTCAACGGGTTTCCACGTGTCGCTGACGTCGACCACGCTGAAGTCGGTGTTGCCGGTCGCGCTGCCGAGGCCCGGGAAATGCTTGAGCGACGTCTTAACCTTGGCCTCGCGGTGCTGGCGCACCTCCTCGGTCGCGTTCGCCACCACCACCTGCGGGTCGGCGGAGAAACTGCGGCCCAGCTCGCCGACGGCCGGGTTGGAGGGGTTGAGGTTCAGGTCGACGACCGGCGTGAAGTTGAACGTGAAGCCGGTCGAGCCGACCATCTGGGCAAGGTTGCGCGCCCACTCCCGGGTCACGTCGAGGTTGCCGGCCGCGCCGACCTCCGCCTCGGACTGGGTCGCCGGGAAGCCGTTGCGGGGATTGAGCCGGCTCGTCACCCCGCCCTCCTGATCGACCGAGACGATCAGATTGGCCGCCGCCCCCTTGAGCGTGGAGATGAGGCTCCTGACCTGATCCGGAGAGTTGATGTTGCGCGACTGGCCGGTCAGCTGATCCCGATCGAACAGGATCACCCCGCCCAGGCCCTGCTCGGTGATGGCCTTCATGACCCAGTGGTTGGCGTCGACCGTCGACTCCCGGAAACCGACGACAAGCAGACTGGCGATCTTGCGCCGGAGGGTCTGCTCGTCCGTGGTCGCCGCGGGGGCGGTCGTCCCCAGCGGGGTCGCCGTGCCCGGTGCGCTCGCAGGCGGGCCGCCGCACGCGCCCGGGGCCGTCGCACCCGTCGCTCCGAGCGCCACCAATCCCGCGCCCCGCAACAGCCGCCGCCGCGTCAGCCGCGCGTCCCCCATGGGTCCGACCCTAGCCGCCCGCGATATGCTCGCGTCCTGAAATCTGAACATTCCGCCGGTGATGGAGCCGGGCGTGAGGTCGCGTGTCCCCGGCCTCACACCACATAAGACGGTTCCAGGTGCGCCACGGGTCGGTTGATCAGGACGCCGACGACCCAGGTGAGCCACCCCATTGGCGGGGAAGGGACACGGCACCATGCTTCCGGCGACCTATCGAACACTTCTGCGCATCCCCGGCGCCACACCATTCTTCCTCACCGCCGCCATCGGCCGCGTCGGCATCGCCATGACCGGCCTGGGCATCGTATGGCTAGTACACGGGCAGACCGGCTCGTACGCCCTGGCCGGGCTGGTCACCGGCGCGTTCGCGGTCGCCGGCGCGGTGGTCTCACCCCTGCTGGCCCGGCCGGTCGACCGGTATGGCCAGACGCGCACGCTACCGCCGATGCTCCTGGTGCACGCGGCCGGAGTAGTGCTGCTGCTCGGCAGCGTCACGGGCGGGGCGCCGCGGTGGATCATGGTCGCGGCGGGCACGCTCACCGGCGCCACCGTCCCGCAACTCGGGGCGCTTTCGTCGGCTCGCTGGACCGCGCTGCTCGACGAAGACGGGGACGGTTCGCTGGATTCGGCTCTGGATTCGGCTTTCGCGCTTGAGTCGTTCAGCAACTCGGCCGCGTACCTCGCCGGGCCGGCACTGGTCAGCGTGGTCGCGGCGGCGGGGCGTCCGGCGTGGGGAACCGTGGCGGCCGCGGTCCTGGTCGTGGGCGGAGGCCTGTGCTTCGCCGCCCAACGCCGCACCGCCCCACCTCTCGCATTCGCGCCCACGCGCACGCCCGCATCCGCGCCCACGCGCACGCCCGCATCCGCGCCCACGCCCGCGCCCACGCCCGCGCGTGCGCGCTTCTCGCTGAGAGTGGCCGCCCTGATCGGCGCCAACCTTGCCATCGGCGGATTCTTCGGCGCCATGCAGGTATCCGTGACCGCCTTCGCCGTTGCCGGCGGCGCCGCGGGCTCGGCGGCCTGGCTGTTCGCTCTGGCCAACGGGGCCGGCCTGTTCGTTGTCTGGCTCTATGGCATGCGCCGGTGGACCGCGACGCCGCGCACGCAACTGCTGTCAGCCGCGGCGGCCCTGGCGCTGGCAGCACTGCCCATGCTGGCCGGGAACCGGATGGTGGTGGCCGCGGGCGTGGTACTGACCGGGTTGCCGATCCCGATCGTGCTCGCCATGTGCAGCCTGCTCGTCGCCGCCGCCGTGCCGCGCACGATCCTCACCCAGGCGCTGACCTGGCTTGGTTCGGCCGGGGCGGTCGGCTCCGCAGCGGCGGCGGCGCTGGCGGGGGCAGCCGTTGACCTTCGCGGGGTACAGGCCGGATTCCTGCTCGGCGCCGCATGCACCGTCGCGGTCGCCGTCTTCGCGTGGGCCGCCACCGTTAGGCAACGGTCGCCGGAGGGTGCAGGATGGGAAGCATGAGGCGCACCCCCATCCTGATCACGGATGCGAAGATCAGCCAGGAGGAAGAGCTGCGACGCCGGGAGCGCCGGTACATCATGATGATGCTCGCCCGTGCCGGTTGTCTGATCCTGGCCGTCGTCCTGGTGATGCTCAAGGTGCCGCTTCTGGTGATCTGGCTGCCGCTGTGCGGGCTGGGCATGGTGCTGCTGCCCTGGTTCGCGGTGATCCTCGCCAACGACCGGCCGCCCAAGGACAAGCACCGGCTCAAGAAGTACAGAAGCAACACCGCGCCCGCCAACGCCCTGCCCAGCAAGGCCGCCGGACGCACCATCGACGCGGACGACGACTAGACCAGCCTGATCCGGACCCTTCGGTTGGCCTTACCCTTGGACTCCACCTTCACCACCTGAACCTTGCCGACCTGAGACGTCGACGCCACATGGGTACCGCCGTCGGCCTGCACATCGAGGCCCACGATGTCGACGATGCGGATCTCGGCCTCGTCCGCCGGAATCAGGTTGGACTGGGTACGGATGATGTCCGGCAAGGCCAACGCCTGCTCGCGCGGCAGCACGCGAGCCTCGATCCGCCTGTCCGCGGTGAGCTCCGTGTTGACCAGCTCCTCCAGCTTTCCTTTAAATTCTGGGGGTACCTCGGGCAGGTTGAAATCCATCCGAGCCTCCCCCGGTTCCATGTTGCCGCCGGTCACGAGGGCGCCGAAGTCCCGGAAGACGACCCCGCAAAGCACGTGCAGGCCGGAGTGCGTGCGCATCAGCAGACTGCGCCGGGTGTCCTCGACGGCGCCGGCAACCTGCGTCCCCGCGGGCGGGATCGGGTCGCCTTCGGCCGGGATCAGGTAGAGGTCGTCGCCCTTGCGGGTGCCCACAATCCTGGTCTCCACGCCCTGCCACAGCAGTACGCCGTGGTCGGGTGGCTGGCCGCCGCCACCGGGGTAGAAGGCGGAACGGTCAAGCACGATGCCGTTCTCAGGGTCGGCGTGCAGGACGGTACAGGTCCATTCGCGAAGTGTCGGGTCGGCGAGGTCGAGCCGCTCGGTGCGGCCGTGATGCGTGACTCCCATCCCACGGACGTTACCCCGACTCGCCGCCCCCTCCCCCCGCCACCGCCCCCCGCGGGACGATTGCCTGGCAAATCGCGCTCCCAGCCGCCCGCCAAGATCCGGCAATTTGCCTGGCAAATCGCGCTCCCAGCCGCCCCGCACCCCGGGAATGCTTAGGGGGTGGTGGCGAGGGCTTCGGTGGGAGACAGGCGGGAGGCGCGGATGGCGGGGTACAGGCCGGCGAGCGCGCCGATCGCGAGGGTGGCGGCGATTCCGCCCGAGGTGGCCCAGGCGGGTACCACGGACGGCCAGCCCTGATAGAAGGAGTAGCCGGTGGTGACGGCGACGCCCAGGAGCACCCCGCCGATCCCGCCGAGCGCTGACAGCAGCAGCGACTCGGCAAGGAACTGGAGCCGGATCTGGCCACGGGTCGCGCCGAGAGACCGCCGGAGCCCGATCTCGGGACGGCGTTCAAGCACCGAGATGACCATCGTGTTGGCGACGCCGACACCGCCGACGAGAAGGGCGACGGCGCCGAGGCCGAGCAGCAGACCGGTGAGGGTCTGGCTGGTGGCTTGCTTGGCGGCGAGCACATCCGACGGGCGGGATACGTCGACCTCGTTGGGCGCCTCCGGGTTTGCCATCGCCCCCAGCACATTGCGCACACTGTCGAGTTTGGACTCGTCGGAGCGGGTGTAGACGGTGGTGGCGTGCCCGTCGAAGGCAAGATAGCGCTCGGCCGCGGGCCAGCCGACCAGCACGGCGTTGTCAAGCTCGGTGGCCAGCGCCACGGGCGCAAGGATGCCGACGACGGTGAAGCGCACCCCGCTCACGACGACCTGCGTATCCGGGCCGGCGGCACCGATGCCCAGACGCAGTGCGGCGCTGGATCCGAGCACGGCGGTTGGGTACCCATTGATGGCTGAATTTAAGAAAATGCCGCTGTGCATGGACGCTCCGATGGTGGAGAGCAGGTCGGTGCGGGCGGCGTACGCGACCATGCCGCCGGTCTGCGGCTCGGGGATCTTCTCGGAGCGGTAGACCTTGGCGTCAGTGATGCGCCCGGTGGCCGAGATGGACTCGACCGGCTCGATCCGCGAGATCATCGACTCGGCGGCGAGCGGAAGGACCGCGTCGTCGCCGAGCAGGGTGCGCCCGGGCGAGACGGTCAGCAGGTTGGTACCCAGCGCGGCGAGAGCCCGGTCGAGCTGGGCGGCCGAGGACGAGGAGATGCCGACGACGGCGACCATCGCGGCGATCCCGATCGCGATGCCAAGGGCGGAAAGGAAAGCGCGCAAGGGCCTGGTGTGCAGGCCGACCGCGCCGACACGCAAGACGTCGGCGGGTTTGAGGCGGGCGGGGACCAGCTTCACGGTACGAGCCTCCCGTCGCGCATGTGAACCTGCCGGGGCAGGGATGCCGAGATTTCCCGGTCGTGCGTGATAACCAGGACCGTGGTACCGGCCGAGTTCAGCTCGCGCAGCAGGCCCATGACGCCGGCGCCGGAGACCGAGTCCAGCGCGCCGGTCGGCTCGTCGGCCAGCAGCAGCGGCGGGTCCCCGGCGACCGCGCGGGCGATGGCGACCCGCTGCCGCTCGCCGCCGGAAAGCTCGTGCGGTTCATGCTTGACGCGGTGGGCCAGCCCGACGCGTTCGAGTGCGACAGCTGCCCGTTTGCGGCGGGCGGAACGGCCAAGCCCGGTGTAGAGCAGGCCGTCGGCGACGTTGTCCAATGCGGACACTCGGGCGGCGAGGTGGAAGTGCTGGAACACGAAGCCGATGCGGCTCGCGCGCAAGGCTGAAAGTTGTTTGTCGGTAAGCTTTCCCACCTCGTGACCGGCGATCGTGACCGATCCGGAGGTGGGCCGGTCGAGCGTGCCGATAAGGTTGAGCATCGTCGACTTGCCCGAACCGGACGGGCCTGCGATCGCGACGAACTCCCCGCCGTCGATGCTGAGCGTGACGCCGTCGAGCGCCGTGACGGAACCCGGATAGGATTTGGTGACATCCTTGAGGCACACCATCATCGCGGCATCCCCACGGTCATGCCCGGCGCGATCCCCTCACCCGAGATCTCCACCCGGCCGCCCGCGAACAGGCCCGTTTTGACGGGAAGGTAGCGGGCGGTGGAGCCCTCGATGACCTGGACGCCGAAGCCGCCCTCGCCGAGCGCGGTCAGCGCGGCGACCGGGACGGTCAGGACGTCCTTACGCTCGGAGGCGGTGAAGCTGACGTCGACCGCGGCCACCCCGTCGAACCCATCAGGAATGGAGACCAGGACTTCGAGTTTTGTTTCGAGGCTGGAGGCGTTGCGCTCGTCACTCGGCTTGATGACCGTCGACACCTTGGTGATCGTGCCCTCGACGGCCTTGCCGTCCGGCAGCGCCACCCCGACCTTGACGTCCGGCTTGGCAAGGCGCTGATCGGCGGGGTCAAGCTCGACCGTGACCACCTTGGCGGTGCCGGTGTAGGTCAGCACCTTCTGCCCCGGCGCGGCCGGCTGCCCCGCCTCGGCCTGCGGCGCGTCGACCCGGATACCCGCCTCGGTGAAGACGACCCGGCCCAGCTCGACCACGCCGGTCTCGTCAAGCCCTAGGGCCTCCTGCCACCGCTCGACCGCGACCGCGGTCGAATCGGTGAACTCTTCGTCGACCGTGAAACCCCGATAGCCGAGGGCGTGCAGATTAGCCTCCAGCTGACCGACGTCTTCTCCCTTGGTACCCACGGATAATTGCCGAAAAGCCGGAAGGTTGCCGTGGAGCAGCACCACCGGCTTGTTGTCTACTTTGTACAGTGTCTGCCCGCGGCCGATCGCCGCCCCGCTTGCGGGAAGCCAGGTGATGGTGCCAGGCAGCCGGTTGACCGCTGTGGAAGCCGGCCCGTAGCCGAGCGAACCGTCCACGTCGCGGGTTTCGCGCAGGGTCTGGCGGGTGATCTGGGCGGTACCCGGCGGGAGGTCGCTCGTGGACGCGGCCTGCTCCTGTTCCTGCTCGGGCTTCGTGCCGGGTAGGCCGGGCAGGCCGGTCGCGGCGAAGGTGGCGGCGCCAAGGGCCGCCACGACGGTCAGGATGAGGAGGATCCGCTTCACCGAGCCCCCGCTTCCGGCAAGAACTCCTTGGAGCACTTCTCCCGAGCGGCGTTGAAGTCCGGGTCGTTGGCGACGTCCTGGTTCATCCGCATCATCCCGCCCTCGGGATCGGGGAACTTCTCCACGCCGTTGTCCCGCATGCACTGCGCGAACTTGCGCAACTGCTCGGCGCGGGCCGGATCCACCTGCCCGCCCTGCCCGCTGCTGGGCGCGAACTCCCGGCACGCCTCCTGCGCCGCCCGGATTTTCTCCGGCGATCCCATACTGGTGTCGAAGCGCACGATGCCCGGCTTGCCGGGTTCCGGGTCCGGCATGTTGATCCCGTTCTCGCGCATGCACTGCGCGTACTTCAGGCCGCGCTCGTAGGCGCTGTTGACCGGGCTGGGCTGAGTCTGAGTGCCAGATTGGGCTTGCGCCGCGCAGCCGGTGAGGGCGAAGGCCAGGACTATCGCAATCGAGAAAGTTCGCATGGCGTGGAATGCAACCGGGTGTCCCGTTTCGCGGGCGTTTCTGGAAACGGAAACGCCCAGCTAACAAGCTGGTGTGTCACCATTGCCAGCCATGCGGGTGCTGGTGGTGGAGGACGAGCGCATCCTCGCCGACGCGATCGCCGAATGGCTGCGCGAGGACGCGCACGCCGTCGACATCGCGCTCGACGGGGAGGCGGCGCTGGAACGGATCGGGGTCAACGACTACGACGTGGTCGTGCTCGACCGGGACCTGCCGCGGGTGCACGGCGACGACGTCTGCCGCGAACTGGTCGCCGCAGGGGATTCTCGGGTGCTCATGCTCACCGCCGCCGGCGAGATCGAGGACCGGGTGGCCGGGCTTTCGCTGGGCGCCGACGACTACCTGACCAAGCCGTTCGCCTTCCCCGAGCTTGCCGCGCGGGTGCAGGCGCTGGGAAGGCGGTCCCGGCCGCTCCAACCGCCGGTGCTGCGCCGAGCCGGTATCACCCTCGACCCGGCCAGGCGGGAGGTCTTCCGGGACGGGCGCTACGTACCACTGTCCAAAAAGGAGTTCGCGGTGCTGGCCGAGCTGATGCGCGCCGAAGGAGCGGTCGTCTCCACCGAACAGCTGCTGGAAAAGGCTTGGGACGAGCACGCCGACCCGTTCACCGGCGCCGTGCGCCTGGCAATCCTGAAACTGCGGCGCAAGCTGGGCGAACCGCAGATCATCGAGACAATGCCAGGGGTGGGGTACCGGATCCCATGAAACTGCGCATCCGCCTGACCCTCATATACGGCACCATGTTCTTCGTCGCCGGGCTGGTCCTGCTCGGCGTCACCTACCTCCTGCTCGACCACCAGCTCGGCCTGCAGCCCAAGGGCGAGAAGCGAAGGCTCATCGTCACCACCAAGGACGGCGGCGTGCTGACCGGGCAGGCGGCGGACGTATGGTTCGAGCGGGAACAGGCGGCGGTGCGCGAAACCGCCACAACCACACTGCTGACGCAAGGCGCCATCGCGCTGGTGGTCGTCGGTGGAGCCGCGGTCGGCTTCGGGTACCTTGTCGCCGGCCGTGTCCTCGCCCCACTGCACCAGGTGACCGACACCGCAAGGCGGATCGCCGCGGCGCCCGACGCCGACCGCGGCCTGCACGAGCGGATCGCGCTGAGCGGGCCGGACGACGAGGTCAAAGAACTGGCGGACGCGTTCGATATCATGGTCTCCCGGCTCGACCGGTCCTTCGACGGGCAGCGGCGCTTCGTCGCCAACGCCTCACACGAACTGCGTACCCCGCTGACACTGAACCGGGCATTAGTCGAACTCGCGATGCACCGCAAGTCCGCCCCGCCCGAAGTCATCCAGCTCGGCGAGAACCTGCTGGAAATCAACGCGCGGCACGAGCGGCTCATAACCGGACTGTTGCTGCTTGCCCGCTCCGACAGCGAGATCGCCCAATCGGTACCGGTCGACCTGGAGGATGTCGTCGCGCACGTACTGGCACAGACCGAAACCGAGGCGAAACAGGCCCGGGTGCGGGTCGAATCCGACACCCGGCCCGCGACCGTCAACGGCGACGCGACCCTCCTGGAAAGGCTGGTGCACAACCTCGTCGAAAACGGCATCCGGCACAACCATCAGGATGGGTGGGTACGGGTGAGGTGTGGCCCGGACGGACGGCTGGAAGTGTCAAACTCCGGGCCGGTGGTTCCGGCCTACGAAATCCCGTCACTGTTCGAGCCGTTCCGCCGGCTCGGCGCCGACCGAGTCGTCACCGGCCAGTCCGCCGGGCTCGGCCTGTCCATCGCCCAGACAATCGCCCGCGCCCACGGCGGCACCATAAACGCCCGCCCGCGAGCCGGAGGCGGCCTGGTCGTGGTCGTCGCCCTCCATCAAACCTGAAGTGCGTCACGGAGTTTGCGGGCCTCGGTGATGAGACGGCTTGATCCGGGCCGGGCCGCCACCCGCTCCAGCTCCTCGAAGCTCCCCCGGACACCCAGCACCCGAGCGCATTCCTGGCTCAGCTCCAGCAGATCCTGCGTCCCCGGTCGTGCCTTCTCCGCCGCCAGCAGCGTTGGCAGCGCGGCCCGGCACACCGCCCACACCGCCACGACCGCACCCGAGGCGGTCGCGTGCCGCAGGGCGGCCACACCGCGGGAGAGCACGATCGCCCCCTCCACGGCCGCCTCGGCAAGCTCCGTCCCCACCGCCGGCTGGATCGACTCCAGCCCGAGCAACGCATCGACCCCGGCGATGCGGTCGGCGGTCTCCTTGGCGGCCAGCGCATAGGTGATGGCCAGCGCGGTGGCGGTGCCGACCGGTCCGTGGCACTCGGCAAGCAACGGCAACACCCGCGCCGCACCGGCCCCGCTGTCGATGTCGGCCTGGGCGGCGAGGCGCGGCAGCAGCCTCGCCGCGATCACTTCGCGGTGCGAGGGCAGGCAACCGGCCCCGAGTTCCGCCCAGGACTCCACCCACCAGGAGGTCATCTCCGGGTTCGGATACTGCACCAGGGTGAACAGGGCCCGCTCGAAGCCGTCGACCTCGCCCGCGGGCTCCAGCGCGACGACCTTGCGCCACACCGGTGCCTTGCCGATCCACCCACTCCCGCGGTCGGATGTGTTGGGGCGCTGGACAACGGTGGTGCACACCGGATCGCGGTGCCCGTCGCGGAGGCGTTCGGCGAGGCGCCGGCCCATCGGTGAGTGGAGGCGGGCGGCTCTTTCGGCCTCGGCATTGGCGGGCTCACGGGGTACCCGCAAAATGGCTTGAGCAAAATCGATCGTCCAGGGTTGCCAACCGCCCGCCTCGGCCACCTCCATCCGCCGCACCAGCTCACCGGGATCGATGTGCCCGTTGGCTTGGGTCGGCGTCGCCATCAGGAACGGCCGTGGCGACCGGCCGGCCTCCGTGGCGACCTCGGCAAGCCGGTGCTCCATGAACCTGCCAAGCCCGGCCGACTGGCTGGAAAGCTTGCATAGCGGCTCACGCAGCCGCAGCCGCTGCTCCAACAGCGTGAGATGGTTGTGCAGCAGTCCGGCCACGTCGGGGACGGTTACCATGCTTGCCAGCACCGCCGTGAGCGCGCCCACAACCGGGACGGCAAAATGGCGCAAGGACTCCCAATGCGCCTGCACCACTGGCGCGATAGCGTCCTGCAGTGCCCGGTTATCCTTGGCGCGCAAGGTGATCAGCCCACCGAGCACGCTCTCCGAGGTCGCGATCGACCAGTCACCTGCGATAAGCGCGGCGAGCTGCTCGGCGAGCTCCTGCGGTGTGGCGATCGGCGTGGGCATCGGGGCCGCCACCGGCGCCACCTGCGCCACCACCTCGGGCGGCGGCGCGGCCGGGACCTCAAGGCAGGCAAGCAACTCCGCGGCCCGCTCGGGATACCGCTTCGCCGCCCGCTTGAGCCAGGATGCCTGCGCCTTGGCCAGCTTCTTCTCGGAACGCTGCAAAATCAGGGCGCTCGCCTCAAGCACCGTCTCGACATCGAGCCGGCCGGCCTCGTCCAGCTCGCGCAGCGCCTGCTGCCCGAGCGCAGCGGCGGCGGTCAGGCGCACGCCGAGGAGCCCTAAAAAGTCGGGAACTCGGTCGGCGATCTCGTCGACCGGCGGGGCCAGCTGCCGGTAGTGCGCCGCATACGCGCGCAGGTCACCTGGGCTCCCGCCGCGCAGCAACCGTGAAAGGCATCCACGGACGAGGAGGTCGCGCGTGGCCTTCTCTTCAGCTGCCCAGCTCAGCAGCGCGGGGGCGAATTTGCCATACTCCAGGTGCCAGCCCAGGCCGTCGTGTTCGAACAGCATCGGCAAAAGCGTTGCGGTGTAGGGATCTTCGCGCAACGCCCGGTCGGTGTCGGCAGCCCGCTCGATAAACTGCACCCACCCGGAGACGAACCCGACCGAGGTCGGCACCGTGATGCCGGACTCCTCCACCAGAAGGCGTACCACCGGCCAGTCGCGCCGCCACGGGTTGCGTTCGAGCCGTTCGGCCAGGCGGGTGGCGAGGTCACCGAGCCAAGGCTGCGCGCGCTTGGCCACGACGCTGGACACCGCCTCCAGCTGGACGTCGGACCAGACGCCGCCGATGCGCCCCAGACACGTCGCGGCCCGGCCCGCCGCCGGCGCGCAGCCGAGCACGGCCAGGACCAAGGCGTTGGCCGTGTACTTCCAGGACGAAAGGCCCGAGTTCTTCACGCGCTCGGCGACGAGCGGAAACGCCGCGCGGCGCTCCTTTTCGGACGCTCGGATAACCCATTCATAAACATCATCAGACGAGTACCGGGAAAGTGCGATCCCGAGATCCTCAACGTTCCCGCCGTTCCGGCCGCTCCCGCTGTCCCCGCCCCTCATTCCGCTCCCACCGCTCACGCCGCCTCCACCAGCGCCCCGATTGCGATGGCCACCGCAAGCTGGTGCTTGCACGGCCCGCGCTCGCCCCGGTAACGCCCCCACCACAGGCAGGTGCACCCCAGCGGCCCACCATCTCCAAGGCGCACAGAGTATTTTGACTCGCCGCTGCGCACCTCGGCCGCCTGGTCCGTCACGCTGACCGCCCCGTCGCGCACCAGCACCCTGGCCGCCGCCAGCCGCGGGTTGAGCCTCGCCTGCGCATCGGTCCCGAACGGCATGACGCGGTGGAAATAACTCCCCTCGCTCAGGTCGAACCCCACCCGCCCCGCCGTGCCCAGCATGGTCAGGGCATTGGTGACCCGGTCCTGCGGCAGGTCACACGCGGCCGAAAGGGCCCCGATGTCGATCGCCGGATCCCACGCCAGCATCGCTGAAACCAGGTCGGCGTCGTCGGCGACCTGGTCGCCGGTGAGCCCGGACAGGACAGCGCCCTCGCCGGAGAACCCGCGATTCGCCTGCGGGGAAAGCATCAGGGTCAGGCGAGTGGTCGCCGACTCCAGCACCCAGACGCCCGTGAGCGGACCGGACCCGGGCCGGACCGGCGGCCCGTAGAGGGTGAGTGTGGCGGCGTGGCGCAGCATGCCGCGCAAAGCGACAAGCCTGCCCGGCCCGGGCAGGCAAACCGCCCCGGGCACCGGGCGCGAAGTGAGCCGCAGCCCACGCCCGGAAGGCACCACCCACAACACCGAACGGTCGTTGGGCAGGCCGCGCAGCACGGTCGCGGCCTGGGCCGCCTCGACCCGGGCGCGCGGCTGCATGCCCGCCGCGATCACCTGCACCTCGGCGAAGCCACGCAGCCAGCGGGTGGGAAGCGGCACCTTCCGCTCCACCATCACACCGTCCAGTGTGGACACTTCGAGCGCCTCCGGGCCGACCGAAAGGTGCAGCGGGTCCATGCCCCTCACCCGGGCCAACGCCAGCTGCAGAGGCGCATTGACATCCACGTTGGTCGTGCCATGCTCGGGCGTGCGGCCGTCAAGCCCGGCCGGCAAGACATCCATCCGCGCATACACCCCGCAGCAGCCACTGAACGACTCGAACCGGAGCATCTCCCGGCTGCCGGTCACCACCGGATCAAGGCTGCGGCGGTCGGTCGGCTGGAAATATCTCGTGCGGGCCACCTCCGCCACGGCCAGCAACCCCGCCGCGACCGGCTGCGGTGTGGTCATGAAGCCCGTGAAGAACCGAGGAAACTGCCCTGTCCCGCCGCTTGTCTGCAAACACAGGCCGTCGGCGGTCAGCGCCGACTCCCCGGCGTAGGCGTATGTGGCCACCGACATGGCGGCACGATAACGCCAACCCCCGACATTCGCTGCCCGAGCTGCCGAGGTGGCATTCCAAAGCTTGATGTCCTCGCTGGCGTCCCATTCGTTCGGTCCCAGGCGGGTGTAGCCGCCGTCTTCGCAGCAGTTCGCTCACGCGCGGCAGTTCGCTCGCCCGATGGAGGATGGGGGACGGAGGAACGGAGGCGCTGGCGACGATCTTGCAACTCGCCTCCGCATGCGGCGGTTCGAGGTGGCAGCCGATCTCGGTAGGCTCGACGCGGCCCAGCGGGAGTCGTGCAAGATATGGGCATGACGATTTCGCTGCCGATAGATGCGCAGGCCAACGAGTTGCTTGCCCGCGATCCGCTGGCCGTGCTGCTGGGAATGACCCTCGACCAGCAGGTCACGATGGAGAAGGCGTTCAGCTCACCGTACGTCCTCGCACAGCGCCTTGGGCACGAACCGACGGCGGCCGAGCTGGCCGACCACGACCTCGACGCCCTGATCGCGATCTTCGCCAAGCCCCCGGCGCTTCACCGCTTCCCCAAGGTGTTCGCGGCGCGCTGCCAAGACGTCTGCCGGGTGATCGTCGACAAGTACGACGGAGACGCCGCCGCGCTCTGGACCGGCGCGAGCACGGGCGCAGAGCTGCTCAAGCGCATCCAGGAGCTTCCCGGCTTTGGGAAGCAGAAGGCCCAGATCCTGGTGGCCCTGCTCGGCAAACGCTACGAAGTCCAGCCCGAGGGCTGGCGTGAGGCTGCGGGGGGATACGGGGGCGAGGATGCGTACCGCTCCGTCGCCGACGTCGTGGATGACGAATCCTTGGCGAAGGTCCGCGAGTACAAAAAGCAGATCAAGGCGGACACCAAGGCCGCCAAATCCTAGCTGATCCGCTGCTTTCCAGGCCGCCGCTCAGTCGCTGTCAACTCGAGTGGTCTCGATGATCGCTCCGGGATCGCCGTCGAGTCTGAAGGCGGACGGACCTAGAGCTAACTAGAGCTAGGTAGGGCTCGAGCCGGTCGGCATGTCCAGCTCTTCCCGGATCCACGCGAGGTCAGCGCCCGGGCCGGCACCGGCCTGAGCGCGAGTGTCGTTGTCCCATTCGAACTGGCGCAGCAACGCCTCCAGCATCGGCCGGTACCGCTCCGATCGGGCGGCCTGTCGCGGCGTCCGGCCCTTAAGCGCCGGCACGTTCTCATCCAGCCAGTGCTTGACCCAGGCGGAATCCACCTCCGGGGCACGCGGCCCCGGCACGGCGGAGCGGGCAGTGGCGACCTCGAAGACCAGGTCATCGACAACGGCGGCGGCGACCGTGTGCATGAGCCGCTGCAGCAGCGGCGGCGCGGGTGCCTCCGTGTCGGCGAACACGCCGTGCGGCTCCGCGGGCCAGGACTCCGCGCGCCCTGACTCCACGGAACGTGCGCCGCGGCGGCGACCGCCCGCGAGCCGGTCGACGACGATCTGGGCGGCGTCGTGGACCATCTCGGTCAGGGCGTCACCCTCAGCAGGACTCAACGGCACCATCGGCGCGGCCGGCCGCCACACCCCGTCCACACATACCAACGCGCCCAGCAAAACACTCCACCGGGCCAGCGGCGCATCTCCAAGACTTGCGGTGGGAACGTAACGCTCGACACCGGTCACCAGATCGATCAGATCGGTCCCAGCAGACTCGTTCACCGAATCGTCGGCCCGCCACAGTCCGAGGTGGATGGTCTCGTGCCACCGTCCGGCAAGCTCCGCAACCTCCGGCGGTGTCGCCGGGTCGGTGGTGAAACGCGACATCAGGCTGGGCGGCGGCGGCCCGCCGGCCTGACCTTCATCATCGGAGTCGCTGCCATCGCCGGCAGGACGGAGCAGGACGGCGCACCGCACGATCTCCCGAACCGCCTCCACCGGCAGTGCATACCGCGCCTCCTCGGGCAGATCCCCCAGCCCGTCCCCGAACGAGGCGGGGTCAACATCGGGCTGCCGGGCAAGCCATTCCTCAACCGCGGCACGCATCCGCGCCAGCGCCCCACCGTCGTCGGTGAACCCTGCGATCGTCGCCTCGCCCGCGCCCCCGGCCAGCTCGGCGGCCACCTCCACAGCCGCACGCTGACGACCCAGCGCGGCCACCTCCACGGCCCCCAGCTGATGATCCAGCGCGGCGGCACGCTGTAGATCCAGCGCGGCCACCTCCACGGCCCCGAGCCGACGATCCAACGCGGCCACCTCCACGGCCGCGCGCTGCAGATCCAGCGCGGCCCCCAACACCGCCTCCGTGATGTTCGGCTCGTCGTCATCTCCGCCGGGCTCACCCATGCTGCCGCCCGCGACTATCGCGGCGACCTCGGCCTGCGCGATCCGGAATGCGCGAAGTGAATTACCCAGCACCAGTGCCCGGTGACCCAGCATGATCCGGCTCCTCGCCTCGCCCGGTCCGTCACCGAGCCCACCGAGTACCTCATCGAGCATCGTCTCGGCGGCCGTAACCTCTCCCCGCACCAATCCAGCCAGCTCGATGGCGAGAACGCTTGAAGCCAGCGAACCCGGTGCGGCCGCGGAGACCGCTTTGGCTACCGCTGTCAACCGCTCCGGCTCGCCGTCGATAACCGTCCCCAGCACGGGGATCCTCGGTGGGTCCTGTTCCCACAGCTCGATTATGGCGCCGGCCACCTCTTCGACCGGAGTGTCAGGCGAGCGAAACGACTCGAATGACCGCTGGACCCGATCCAATACCTCGGCGCGTTCGGCCTGCTGCCCTCGGCGTCGGGCACTGTCCGCGGCTCTCTGTTGCCGCTGGCGGCGATCCTGTTTCTTGCGCTTGACCGACTTGGGCATGCCCACCATCGTCCCAGGCCGCCAGCCTCCACCTGCCACGCGACCCAGGCGAGCGACGATTTCACTCGACGGTGGGCGCTACTGCGCGATCCGTGAAGCGGCTAGCCTGAATGCCATGCGCGTGAATGCGTTGCTGGGACTGCTCCTCGCGGCACAACTGCCCCTCGCGGCGGACTCGGCGGCGGCGGCTGCGTGCGGACCCGTTGTCGCGCAACCCTTGGCGGAGGCGCCGTGGCCGATGGCGCGGCTGCGTGCCGACTATGCCTGGCCGCTGACCACCGGCGCGGGCGTCACTGTCGCCGTCATCGACTCCGGCGTCTCCAGCGATCACCCAACACTGGCCGGAAAGGTGTTGCCCGGCACGGATCTGGTCACCCCGGGCGCGGGCAACTGCGACGAGAACGGGCATGGGACGCTCATCGCGGGGATAATCGCGGGACGCCAGAACACCAGCAATGGGTACCTGTTCCAAGGCATCGCTCCGGGAGCGAACGTGGTCCCGGTCCGGGTCCTGCGCGATCAGCGACGGACATTCGAGCAGGAGATGCCGGGGCGCATCGCCGCGGCGATCCGCTTTGCGGTGGACCAGGGCGGCGCCCGTGTCATCAACCTCTCGCTGTCCACAATAGACAATCCGGAGCTGGCGAGCGCCGTCCGGTACGCCCTCGATCGCGGTGTGGTGCTGGTCGCCGCGGCCGGCAACGAGAGCTCCCCCGATGCGCCCGTCTTCCCCGCCGCGTATGAGGGTGTCATCGGCGTGGCCGCGATCGACCGCCAGGACAAGCACGTCGGTACCTCCACCGCCGGCCCGCACGTCGACCTCGCCGCGCCCGGCGTGCAGATCGCCGGGCCTTCCCCGGCCGGTGGCGGCTACCTGTTCAGCGAGGAGGGCGGCACGAGCTTCGCCGCCGCATACGTCTCCGGGGTCGCGGCCCTGATCCGATCCTATGATCCAAGCCTTACGCCGCAACAGGTCGCCCGCCGCCTCACCGACACCGCCGACCATCCGGCCGAGATCTGGAACGCGGCCGTCGGGTTCGGCGTGGTCAACCCGCAGCGGGCGGTCGGCGCGCTGCGCACCCAGGCCGCCGAGCCGCCGCCCGCGGCGCAGGTGGTCCCGGAGCAGCCGGATCCGGATCCGTTGCGCCACGCCAAATCCGTCGCGACCATCGTGGCGGTGTCGGGCGCGGGCGCAGTGATCCTCGCGCTGCTAGGTGTGGCCGGCTGGAGACGCGGCCGCGCCCGAGGCTGGCGTCCGTCCCGATTCCGGTAACCGGTAGCAGGCACCACCGCGGCCGCGCGTGGGGGCCGGGTGGCGGCCGCGCCTGGGCCGGGTGGCGGCCGCGCGGTGGGGCCGGGTGGCGGGCTGGAGACGCGGTCGCGCCCGAGGCTGGCGGCCGTCCCGATTCCGGTAGCAGGCGGACGAGCCTGGGCCGGGGTGGCGGCCGTCCAGCGCTCCGGCGGCTCGGCACCCGCCCATTAACGGAAGGTTCATGACCTGGCCATAGTCTCGTGATCTCGGCTACGAGTGGATCTCCTTGGCTGGGCGTCATGTCTCAACAGAAAACGCTTACTGCATGGCGGGCGATCCTCGTCCTCTCCTCCCTCGCCGCGGTGCTGGGGCTTACAAGCACCCCGGCCCACGCCCACGTCTCGCCCGAAGCCGGTGAGCTTGTCGTGGCGACGAGCGGTGTGACCGCCAGCGGGCACCTCATCGTCCACGAGTCCAAGACCTCCGTCGACACCGCGGCCCAGTGGGCGGCCGGCCTGCTGAAGGCGCCCTGCACCCCCACCGCCAAGGCTACGGCGGGCGAGGCGGGAGGAGTTCCCGAAGGCATCGTCATCGATCTTCAATGGCCGTGCAGCGTAAGCGAAATCGACCTCGGGCCGGTCCTCGCGTCGGCGGGGCTGGCCAGAGTGGTGGTGGAGTTCAACGGCACCGCCGTCAACGCTACCGACCGGCTGCCGATCGTCGACGACAACGGCTCCCACGCGCGCGGCACGCCCTGGTGGATCTGGGCGGCGGCGGGCGTCGCGCTGCTACCCCTAATCGCGGCCATACTGTTGCGGCGGCGGCGGCGCGCGAAGACGCTCGGCCGAATCCTGCTGGGCGGATCGCTGGTGGCTGCCCTTGGCGCCGTCGCAAGCCCAGCTTCCGCGGCCGCGACACCCGTCACCGTCGAGGGGACGGTTTTCGCCGACGCCAACGGTAACGGCGTCCGCGAGCAGGGCGAGGCGGCACTGCCCGGAGTGCAGGTCAGCGACGGTGCGGTGTGGGCCACCACCGACACCGAGGGCCGGTACCGGCTGTCGATCGACCCGGGCCGCCGCGAAACCGACCTCGTCTTTGTGGTGTCCCCCAACGGGTACACCCCGATACTGCGGGAAGACTTTGTGCCACGCTATTTTCAGGGGGTACCCGCCGGGCCCGGACCATTCGCCAACCTCGACTTCGCCCTTGTCCCGGACCGCCACGCCGCCGATCCGCGCGAAAAGTGGGTGATGGTCTCCGACACAGAGGTGGGCAACCGCACGGATGCCGAGGCAGCAAAGGCGCTTCCGCAGTGGACCGACCACGTCCAGGCGATGTCTGAAGTGGACGGTGCAACGATGGCGATCACCACCGGGGACATCACGGTCACCGACTACGCCGCGGAACCGCGCCGCCAGGGCGGGTACGACATCCTGCGCCGGGGCCTGACCGGCGGCAAGCTCGGCATGCCGTTCTATCCGGTCATAGGGAACCACGACTTCGGCGGCACCGCGACCTCTTCCGGCTATGCCGGCAGTCTCGAGTACTGGCGGCGCAACCTCGGGCCGGAGTGGTACAGCTTCGACCGCAACGGCCGCCACATCGTCGTCCTCGAGGATAACTACGACGCGACCGGCCTCGCGCCCCAGCTGGAATGGCTGCGGGAAGACTTGCGCCGCAACGCATCCGGCAAGCAGGTGTTCGTCTTTGCCCACCGGTCGCTGTTCACGCAGTGGGGGCCGGGCGCCGGCATGCAGCCGACCGTCGACGAGCTGTCCCGCTATGACGTTCGCATGTTCGCCGCCGGCCACGACCAGCAGGCCGAGTTCCGCCGCGGCGCGTTCAACCGCTCCGTCGAGGTGAACAACATGGGCACCTACGGTATCGACGGTGCCCGCCCCGACTACAAGATTCTCGACTTCTCCGGCATCAGCGGCGAGGACAAGGGGTACGTTACCGGCACCCACCGCCAGTTCGGCATCAAGGACGATGCCGCCCTCGTCAGCCCGGCCGGCGGCAGCGTGTACCCGGTGAACGCGACGATCCCGGTGGAGGTCTATGCCGAGGATGACGGGCGCACCCCCGCCGTCGCCGAGCTGACGATCGTCAACGACAAGGGCAAGCCCGTCAAACACCTGCCGCAGCTGCGTTTCGGGGCGGCCGGCACCACAGACGGCACTGGCATCGTCAACTGCTACACGCCTCCGGGCGGCACGGCCGAGCCCTGCCCGGCCGTGCGCACCTCCTGGACCCGCGCCAGCGGCCGCCTGCCCAGCCTGGCCAGCCTGGCCCCGGGACGGTACAGCGCCCAGGTCACGGTCAAGGACACCGACGGGCAGATCTGGTCAGTTCTCTCCAGCTCTTTTGATGTGGTACCCCCGAATGGTTTTGAAAAGCCAAAAGCCGGCCGGGATTGGTCTCGGCAAGGTGGAGCCGAGACCGGAGGGTCCGCGTCCGGTGACGATCCCGGAGCGGAGCTGACGCTGCGGTGGGCGGCCGCGACGGGTGAGCAGTTCCACCTCAACGGGGCGGCGATCGTCAACGACAAGGCGATTGTGGCATCGCAGGCGTTCGACTCGCCGTACAGCATGATGCTCGCCTATGACCTGGGGACCGGCCGCGAGGTCTGGCGCACCTATCTCGACGGCGACGCCGAATCGTACCCGGCAATCCACAATGGACTCGTCTACCTCACCACGGCGGTGGGCCGCGTCTACGCCCTGGATGTCAACAGTGGCAAGGTTTCCTGGGAGACCATCGACGATGAACACGTGTTCGGTACGACCGTGCGGCGCTACGGTCGCGCGGGTGGACCCGTGAGTGTCTTCGAAGTGACCGGGCAGAACCGCTCGGTCGCCGTGTACCAGAACATGGGCACGGTCATCTGCCGCGACGCCGCCACCGGAGCGAGGCTGCCCGGCGGATTCTCGGCCAACGCGGGCTGGGGAGAGTTCCACAGCGCCGCCGTGCGCCAACCCGGATCCAACACCGCCTTCCTGCACTCCGGCTCAAGCCAGACGCTGGTGGCGATGGACCTGTCCACCTGCACCCGGATCTGGAGCACCGACACCGCGGGCGACCTCTACAGCTACTCCTCCCCCGCCTTTGCCGGGCAACAGCTCGTCACCGCGACGGTCGGGGGCATCAGGGGGTACAGCCAAGGCGGGACCCTGCTTTGGCAAGCCGCCTTCGGCGGCAGTGCCGCGTGCGAACCCGGCCCGCCGCCGGTCACCAGCCCGGCCACGTGGCACAATTTCGCTTACGTGGCAAGCATCGACGGGGTCGTCCGCGCCTTCGACACCACCGGCGCCAACCCGGGCAGTCCGCTCTGGGCAACGGCTGTCGGGTACCAGCCCGGCGAAAGCCCGATGGACGACCCGGCCAGGGTCGCCGCGGGCTGCACCGCCGCCGGACCGGGCGCACCCGCCATGCATCCGCTCGTCACCGAAACCACCGTCTACACCGGAACGTGGGACGGGCGCCTTGTCGTCCTCGACCGCGCCACCGGGAAAATCGTGGCGCAGCACGATCTTGGCGGCAGCGTGGCATCGGCGCTGGCGGTCAGCGGGGACTGGCTGATCGTCCTCACCGAGGAGGGAACGATTCACGCGCTGGCGTCGCGCTGTCAGCTACCGTGTCGGGGTGGGCGTTGAGGATCCCCTTGACTTCTTCATCTCGCACGACTTCTTCATCTCGCACGCCACAGAAAACCGCCTATGGGCGGAGTGGATCGCGGTAGAGCTGGAGCGGGCCGGATACTCGACGGTGACCCAATCGTTCGACTTCCGGCCCGGCACCGACTTCGTACACGAGATGCAGCGGGCGGCAAGCTCGGCCAAGCGGACGATCGCCGTGCTGTCGCCCGCCTACCTCGCCTCCAGATACGGCGAGGCCGAATGGCGGGTGGCGTTCGCCAAGGATCCGACGGGTGAGCTGAGTCTGCTGATTCCGGTGCGGGTGCAGCCTTGTGAGCCGCCCGGCTTGCTCTCCACCCGCGTCTATGTCGACCTGATCGATGTCGACGAGGACGGCGCGCGGCGCAAGCTGCTCGCCGCGGTGGATCCGCAACGCCCCCGCCCGAAAACGGCCCCATACCCGGGGTCGGCGTCGGCGTCGGGTCCGCCGATTCGGTTCCCCGGCCAGGGACCGCGGCTGTCCGACCTGCCCATGCGCAACAAGAACTTCAGCGGCCGCGATGACGTCTTGCAGGGGTTGTACTCGACGCTCCGCTCGAACTCGGTGGCCGCGGTCGTGCCGACGGGTGCGGTCCACGGGCTGGGCGGCGTGGGCAAGACGCAGCTGTGCTCGAGTATGCGTACCGCTTCGCCAGCGATTACGACTTGATCTGGTGGATACCGGCGGAGCAGCCAAGCTCGGCGGTGGCCGCGCTGGCGGCCCTGGCGGTACGGGTGGGTGTGGGGGCGGCCGACGACCAGGCGCAGGCGGCCGAGGCAGTGCTCGAATGGTTGCGTGGCCTGGACCGCTGGCTGCTGATCTATGACAACGCCGAGTCGCCGGACGGCCCGACCGGACTGCTGCCCCGGGGCGGCGAGGGTCATGTGCTGGTGACGTCGCGCTGGTCGGCGTGGAAGGCGCAGGCCTCCGCGCTGCCGCTTGACGTCATGGACCGCCCCGAGTCGATCGAGTTCCTGCGCCGCCGCACCGGTGTCCCGGACGAGGAGGCACAGGCGTGGTCGCAACTGGCGGATCTGGTGGGAGACCTGCCACTCGCCCTGGAGGAAGCCAGCAGCAGTACGCCACGCGCACCCTGGCGGTCGCCTTGCTCATCACCGGCATCGGGCTCTACGGCGCGCTCGCATCCGCCAAGTACCACGAACGCGCCGTCTATCACCTCGACCAGGCCCGCGCGCTCACGAAGACCCTGAAAGACCTTGGGGCGCTTGGCGATGACACCCACCCGGAGCAGCATCGCCAAGCCCACTACAAGAACTACCCACGCCTGCACAGGTTTCGGATGCACTGGCTGTGGACCGGGCTGCACCTTGCCACCGCCGCCTACGGTGCGGCCCTTTGCGTCGTCATCCTCGCCGGCTAGCGCCAGCCGGCTCAGCGAAGCCGGGCCGTCTGGCCGTACGAGATGCTGCCCGCCTGGCAGTTCGGATAGGTCCCGAAGCAGTCCTGACCGGTACCCATAAAAGTTATGCTCCCGGACGGCGCATAAACCCGGGGTGTCCAGCACATAGTCTGACCCTGTTCGCTGGACCGCGCCGATGGCGCCCCAAGGACCCTCGACGTGATCGGCCGACACGATGCTGCCGGAACCCTGCGAATGCTGGCAGTTGAGGGCGGCGGCTTCGACGGCCGCCGCCGCCGGGCCCGGCAGTCCACCGACCGCCAGCACCAGCGCGACCAGTATCGCCGTCATGCCATGCACGAAGCGCTGCGCTGCCTGCCCTACTCGCGCACCGACTCGCGGACCAGGCGGTCGGCCTCGCGCACCTGCTCGGGCACGCTGTCCCGGAACGCCTCCTCAAACTCGTTGCGCGCCTTGATCTGCGCGCTGCGAAGCGCCTCCGCGACCAGCTTGCTCAGGGCGGCGCTGTCGTGCCGGCGCAGCAGGGGCCCGGCCAGTGTCAGGGCGGTGATGGTGCCGCCCGCGTTGGCCCGCACGATGATCTGGCCGTCCGCGCCGCGCCAGGAAACCTCTTGCGCCGCAAGGCTTGCCGCGTGCTGGCCGACCTGTTCGAGGGCGGCCGCCGTCTCGCGCGCGATCCGCTCGTAATCGCTCTCACTCACGGCTCCCGCCACCCTTCACTCACGCCCCCGCCACCCTTCGGTCACGACTCCCACCCTTCCGCCTCGCGGGCAAGCCCTTCGAACGCCTCGGCAAGACTGAGCTGTGCCGCGGTGACGGCCTCGCGGATCGCGGAGGCGACCGCGTCGGGGCGGTGCCGGGCGATCGATCGGGACAGCGTCACCTCGCACACCAGGCCCGCACCGTCCACTTTGACCTCCGCCAGCCCGGCCGGGTCACGCCCCGCGTAAGTCGCCGCTTGAAGCGCCTCGATCCGCCGGGTCAGCTCGCCGATGAGTGCCCCGGCGGCATCAGGACTGAGAGCCATGAGCAGACCCTACATAGCGTGCCTCGCAGGAACTATATTTGAGGCTATCGAGATTTGGGGGAGGGCGGCCTTGACTACTGCAGACCAGTTCAGCATGGACTTCAAGACGCTTGAGGAACGGTCCGACGAGCTGAACAACAGGGTATCCGGGCTGGTGACCAAGGCGTTCGCGGCGGCACCGGCGGCCGCGCAGGCGGCTGCGGGCGCCAACATGAACTACATGACAGCGGCGGCGGTGCTGGCCTCGTTCGGCCAGATGGCCGTCGCGATCAAGCAGCTGACCGCGCACACGCAAGAGCATGCCAAGCTGCTCAAGACAACGGCCGAACAGGTGCGCGGGCGCGACGCCGAGGTCGCCGCACGCGACTTCTCCGCCGACACGATCCTGCCCAACGCCGACACGACCCTGCGGAAGCCGGGTGGGACCAATGCCTGACTTCATGTCGATGCGGATGTCGAGCCCGGCCGTGTTCAACAGTTCCGCGGGCGCGGCCCTCGCCGCCGCGGCCCAGGCGCTGGGCGAGGCGCTCAAGCAGTACCAGAAGACCGCCGACCTGTCGACGGCGTGGAAGGGTTCATCGTCCACTTCGCACACCGACCGCCTGGCCAAGCTCGCCGACGCGGCCAGCCGGGTGATCCAGGCGATGGCTCAGGCCAACACCATCACCACCACCGGCGGCACCCAATTGCAGGCGCTCAAGATGCAGAACGACGCGATCGTCGGCGCCGCCCTGTCCGGGCAGTTCCAGGTGTTGCCGACAGGTCAGGTCATGCCGGGCCCGGCGCACTACGCCCAGGCCTCCGGCCCGCACGGCCCGGCCCTGATGAAGCTGTTCTGGACGATCGCCAAACTCTTCAGCGCGCAGATCAACGGCACCGTGGCGGCGTCATCGATGACCGACGCCCAGGTTGCCGCGACCCTTGCCACCGTTGCCGTCGAGTTCTTCGCCGATCTGCTGCGCGATGACTCCAACGGCTCGTCGGGCGCGGTGACCCTGCCGCCCTGGGCCAGTGACCCCTCCGTACTGCCCCCGGGTGCGACGATCGGCCCCGACGGCACCATCCAGTTCCCGGGCCTCACCGGCTCCAATTCGCCGGACGAGCTGGGAAGCGTTGGGGGGACGGCACTTGCGGGCGCGGGCACGCTCGGCGGCGGCGCACTCGGCCTCGGCCCGGCCGGCCTCGGTTCACTGGGTGCGGCCGGTGTCAGCGGCCTCGGTGGCGTCGGCGGCGTTGGCACGATGGGCGGAATGGGCGCGGGCGGTGTCGGCGCACTCGGCGCGGGCGGTCTGCTGGCCGGCCCGGGCGCGGCGGGTGCGATGGGCGCCGGGGCGACGGGTTCAGGCGCGGCCGGGTCGGGCGCGGGCGGCGGAGCTGCCCGAGCCGCGGGCACGACACCGGCGGGCATGATGCCCATGGGCGGGACCGGCGCCGCGGCCTCCAACCAGCAAAGGCGGGAGGCCGAGACGTGGCTGCGCGAGGACGGCGACCCATTCGACCCAGGCGACGCACCGGAGAGCGTCATCTCCTGACGGGACCGCCAACAATCTGACTACGGCAGACCGGCGTTGCCCCAGTCGCGGGCGACCTCGTTCTCCGTGGTCAGGTAGTTGTCCCTGGCCTTGCCGACCCTGACGGCGATCAGCTGGAGCAGCTGGTTCAGCTCGTTGACGGCGGCGTCCCAGTCGATCTGGTGGCGCTCCCATGCCTTCTGCGACCCACCGACCCACTTCACCTCGGTCAGCTCCTTGCGCAGCACATCGAGCTTGGAGTCGATCACCTGCGAGATCTGCTTCATCGAGGCTACAGCGGTGTCCATCTGGGCATACTGGGCGAGAATCGGCTTGTCAGTCATGTCTTTGTCCCTCCCCTATCACTGAAGCCGCTGCCCGAGGGCGCCTGAGTAGTCCCTTGTCTGCATGATGCTGACCTTTTGCTCGTGATCGGTCATGGAGAACGATGCGCCGCTCTTGTCGAGCAGCTTCGCGATCTCGTCCATCGCGATCATCAGTTTCTTCACGCTGTTGTCCCACGACGTCATCACGTCGCGGAAACCCTCCGAAGCCGAGCCGTGCCAGCCGTGCGCCACGAGGTCGTCGATGACGTTGCGCAGCTTGTCCAGGTCACCGCTCACGTCGGCGCGGGTGGACCGCACCTTTGTGGCACCATGGACTATAGATTCCCGATCACTTGAAAAGGTGTCACCGCTCACGGTATTGCCTCCCCATCGAAGCCTTTAAAGCTTTGTAGCAACGGTAACCTTCAGTCGGGGTCAAGCCAAGCGGTCTGGACGAGGTTGACCCCGTCGCTGCGTCGAATAAGGACACCCCGTCCCGGAGGTTGGGCACTGGGCCGCACGCCGCCGAACAGGGGACCCTCGTCCCGGCTGCCCGACATGAGCAGGCCCGGCATCTCCAGCTCCCGCAAGCGTTGCAGCACCGGGTCGTACATCGCCCGCCCGGCGCCGCCGGACCGCCGCGTCAGGATCAGGTGCAGGCCGATGTCGCGTGCCTGGGGCAGCAACTCGACAATGCCCTCCATCGGGCTGCGGCCGGGCGCGGCGACAAGGTCATAGTCATCGACGATGACATAAAGCTCGGGACCGCTCCACCACGACCGCTTGCGCAGCTGCTCCGGTGTCACGTCCGGGCCGGGCAGGCGGGCGTTCATCGCCGACATCACCCCGGCCACCATCTCCTCGACCACCCGCTGGGACGGGGCGTACTCCAGCAGATGGTCGCCGCCCACCACCCCGAGCAGGGTCCGGCGATAGTCGACGATCATCAGGCGGGCCTCGCCCGGGTCGTGACGCTCCACAATGGAGCGGGCGATCAGGCGCAGCAGGTTGGTCTTGCCGCATTGGGCATCGCCGAGCACCATCAGGTGCCCTTCCGCGGCGAAGTCGAGGCGGACCGGGGCCAGGTGGGTTTCGTTGATGCCGATGGGGATTCCCGGCTCGGGACCGTCGGATACCTGCTTGAGCTCCTGCACCGGAAGCATCCGCGGCAGCAGCCGCACCTGCGGCGCGGGCTGTCCGGGCCACGCCTCGCGCACCCGCGCCACGAGATCCAAGCTGCCCGAGGAGAGATCCTCACCGACCGCGTCGGACAGGCGCGGCGCCGCGGCGAGGAAGTGAAGCTTGTCGCGGGTCAGGCCGCGGCCGGGCGCGTTCTCGGGCACGTTGGTGGCGGCCTGGCGGTCGATCTCGGAGTCGCCCGGGTCGCCCAACCGCAACTCCAGCCGCGACCCGAACAGATCCCTCAGGCTGTACCGGATCTCCGACCACCGGTTGGCGGTGAGCACCACGTGGATGCCGAACCCGAGCCCTTGCGTGGCAAGGTTGGTAATCTTCGCTTCCAGCTCCTCGTACTCCTGCACCAGCAGGCCCCAGCCATCCACGATCAGGAACACGTCGCCGAACCGGTCGTCGTCGGGCCGCTGGCGCCGGTACGCCGCGATCGACTCCACTCCCAGCCGGGCGAAGCGGGCCTCCCGCTCGTCGAGCAGCGTGGTCACCTCGGCGACGGTGCGCCGCACGGTCTCGGTGTCGCGCCGCAGCGCCACCCCGGACAGGTGCGGCAGGCCGGACAGCGAGCGCAGGGTGCCTCCGCCAAGGTCGAGGCAGAAGAACTGGACCTCGCGCGGCGTGTGGGTGAGCGCCAGCGAACAAAGCAGGGTGCGGATCGCGGTGCTCTTGCCGGAGCGGGGACCGCCGACGATGACGACGTTGCCGCTTGCCCCGTCGAGGTCCACGACGAGCGGGTCGCGGCGCTGCTCGTACGGGCGGTCGACGATGCCGACGGGCACGGACAGCCGCCCGGTGCCGGGCCAGCCGCTGGCGATCAGGCCACGCTCGTCCGCGATCAGGCCACGCTCGTCCACTGTAGATCCGCCGAGCAGCTCCCCGAGGCTGGGCGCCACGTCAAGGGGCGGCAGCCAGACCTGGTGCGCCGCGATGCCGTACCCCTGAAGCTTCCCGACGATCACATCGAGCATCGTGGTCTGCTTGCCCACCTCCCGCTCGTCTTGCACCGGTTCCGGCGCCGCCGTGGGCGGGGCGACCGGCACATGCACCGGCAGCAGGCCGAACATGGCGATGTGGCGGCCGGAGACCGCGGGCAAGCCCGCCACCTCCTCCGCCCGCCGGTACGGGCCGGACACATACGCGGCCCGGAAGCGTTGCATCGTAAGGGTGTCAGACTTGAGGTACCCGTGGCCGGGCGAGTTCGGCAGCTCGTACGCGTCCGGCACACCGAGCACGACCCGGCTCTCCATCGCGGAGAAGGTCCGCAGGCCGATACGGTAGGACAGGTGGGTGTCAAGGCCGCGTAGCCGCCCCTCCTCCAGGCGCTGGCTGGCCAGCAGCAGGTGCACGCCGAGGGAGCGGCCCAGCCGCCCGATCATCACGAACAGGTCGATGAAGTCGGGCTTTACCGCCAGCAGCTCACTGAACTCGTCGCAGATCACCAGCAGGCTCGGCAGCGGGGTCAGCGGTTCGCCGGCCAGGCGGGCCTGTTCGTACTCGTGCCGGGACACGTAGTTGCCGGCGGCTCGCAACAACTCCTGGCGCCGCGTGATCTCGCCGGCGAGGGCGTCCTGCATCCTGTCCACCATGGACAGTTCCTCGGCCAGGTTGGTGATGACCGCGCTGGTGTGCGGGAGCTTGTCAAGCGAAGCGAAGGTGGCGCCGCCTTTGAAGTCGACGAGTACCAGGTTCAGCTCCTGCGACGAATGGGTGATCGCCAGCGAGAGCACGATGGTGCGCAGCAGCTCGCTCTTGCCCGATCCGGTGGCGCCGATGATCAGGCCGTGCGGGCCCATGCCGTCGTGCGCCGCCTCCTTGAGGTCGAGGTCGATGACGTTGCCGCCGGGGCCGACGCCGACCGGGATGCGCAGCCGCTCACGCAGCGGCAGCGGTCGCCAGGTCTGGGAAGGGTCCACCGCGGCCGCGTCGCCAAGGCCCAGAAGGTCGGGCAGCTCCATCACCCGGGCCGTCGGCTCGTCCTCGCTGACCTGCTGGGACAGCCGGGACGGCGCCAGGTGCCGCGCCAAACCGTTGGCCTGTATGGCGGTCAGCCGGTCGGGCAGGCCGAGCTCGGTGGTGGTCTCCCCGCGGTCGGCGGCGACCGACTCCGCCGTCACGTCAAGGCAGAGCAGCCAGCGGCCGCTGTCGCGGGGCACGCTGCCGGACAGGTCGAGCACGGTCGTGCCGAGCAGCCCCTGGCCCTGCAGCTGGCAGGTGGGGTCGACCTCCCCGCCGTCGAGGACGACCAGCAGGTGCGGGGCCGTGGTCAGCGGCTTGCTCTCGGGAGTGTGCCGTGCCCTTGCCGCCAGGTCCGAGCCGAACACCTCATCGAACTCGGCCATCGTCTCGAAGAACAGCCGCACCGGTCCGGTGGCGTCGCTGCGCGCCGGATCCTGCGCGTGCGGCAGCCACTTCACCCAGTCCCACTCCTGGGCGCGATCCGCCGCCCCCACGACCGCCACCACCGCATCGTCCGGAGAGTGGAACGCGGCGAACTGGCAGACCATGGCACGGGCCAGGTCCAGGGCTGGATCACGCTTGCCGCGCAGCACAATCCGGCTGAACGCTCTCAATTGGACGGCGAGCGGCAGGCTTGGTACCACCGAATGGGTCCGCACAAAACGCCGCAGCGCCACCGCCGACATCGGTTCAAGGTCCTCCACCGGCTTGGTCTCCGGAGGCACGATGCTCACCGCGAGCCGTTGCTGCCCAACGGCGATACGGACCTCGCCGAAGTCGTCGTCGGTGCCGCGCCGCTCCCACATCCGGCCCTGGGCGCAGACCGCCCACAGATCCTCCGGCGCCGGATGCCGCCAGGACAGAGCCGCCCGCTGCTGGGCGACGGCCCGCCGTACCCGCCGCCGCGCCTGCGCCATGTAGCGCATGTAGTCCCGGCGCGCGGCGTCGATCTCGGCCTTGCTGGCGCCGCCGCCGGCCACGAACGTTCCGGCCGCCATGCCCAGCATCGACAGTCCGAACAGGCCACCGACGATCCAGGTGACCGTGCCGCCGCCACGCCCGGCATACATGAAGGCCATCGCGCCGACACCGCAGACCATCGGCAGCACCATCAGCAGCTGCCCCATGCCGCGGGGCAGGTTGGTGGGCAGCGGAGGCGGTGACTCCAGCACAAGCTCGCCGCGGGGCATCTGCGGGCCGGGCACACGCGGCGGGCGGCGGAACAGGACCGTGGACAACCCGCCCTCCCCAGCGAATCGCATTTGTCGATAACCTATCGCCGTGGTCAGTGTAGGGGAAGCCGGGCTCGCCCGGATCACGCTTGTCGCGCCGCGCACCCGGATCGACCTTGCTCTGCCGACGGATGTGCCGCTGGCCGACCTGCTGCCGACGCTGCTGCACGTCACCGGCAACGATCTGACGGCGACGGGCGACACGGCGACGGGTCGCGGGTGGGCGCTGTCGCAGCTGGGCGGTGCGGCGCTGGACAGCTCACGCACCCCGGCGCAGCTTCAGGTGCACGACGGCGAGCTGCTTTACCTGCGCCCGCGCGGCGAGGAGGCGCCGATGCTCGTCTTCGACGACGTCATCGACGCGGTGGCGACCGCGACCGGCGAGCGCACGAGCCGGTGGAAGCCTTCCACCACAAGGCTTTTCGGCCTCGGGTTGGGGGTCGCGGCGCTGCTTGCCGGTGCGATCGCGTTGCCGTTCACCGGGTCGGACCGGTTCCTGACCGGGGTCGTGGCACTCAGCTTCGCCGTAGTGCTGCTCGGCGTCGCGGTCGTGCTCTCCCGTGCCCTCGGCGACAGCCGGGCCGGAGTCGCCTTCGCCGCCACCGCAACGTTTTACGCCGGGATAGGTGGGTTGCTGGTGCTCGCCGGCCGAGGCTCGATCGCCGCGCCGCACATCCTCATCGCGGTCACCGCGATCCTGCTCAGCACGGTCCTCGCCGCGATCGGGGTGGCCGACGCCGCGCCGCTCTTCCTCGGCATAGCCATCACCGCCGTCGCCACCGGCATCACCGTCGCCGTCGGCATCGGCTTCGGCATCGCGGCCGCACCCGCCGCATCCGTCGTCGCGACCATCGTCTTCGCCACGATGCCCCTGCTGCCGATGCTCGCCTACCGCCTGGCCGGGCTACCCATCCCCACGGTGCCCACCGAACCCGAAGAACTCAAGCGGGACAACGAATCCGTCGACGGGACAAGGGTGCTGCAACGCTCGGTGCGCGCCGACGGCCTGCTCACGGCGATGCTGGGGGCGCTGGGTATGATCGGCGGGGCGGCGGCGATCCTGGCCGCTGGGATGGGTACCCCCGGAGTGCTCTTTGCCTTGATCCTTGGGCTGATCCTGCTCTCCCGCGCAAGGTTCTTCGGCAGCCGGGCCCAAAGGCTTTGGCTGCTGTGCTGCGGCGCGGCCGCCGTTGCCGCCTCCAGCTTCGCGTTTTTTGCCACCATCGGGTACCCCTTGCGAGTCATCGTGATTCTGGCGGTGATCCTGGTGACCGCGGCGATCAGCACCGGCGTGGCGCTTGCCCGTGCCGACCGCAAGCCGTCGCCGCTGTGGGGCCGGGCGCTTGACATCCTTGAGGTCTTCCTCATCCTCGGGCTGGTGCCGCTGGCCGTGTGGGTCAGCGGCCTGTACTCGTGGATCCGCGCCATCCGTGGCTAGCGTAGATTCAATCCACCGTCGAGCAGGACCACTTCGCCGGTGATATAGCTGTTGTGCACTAGGGCCGAGATCAGATCGGCCACATCGGACGGTTGCGCGGCGCGCCGCATCGGGCTCACCGTCCTCCACAGCTGCTGCGCGTCGGTCCAGTCGGCGGTCAGCGGTGTGTCGACCAGCCCCGGCGCGACCGCGTTGACCCGGATGTCCGGCCCGAGTGCGGCGGCAAGCAGCCTGGTCACATGGTTGAGCGCGGCCTTGCTGGCGGCGTACCCGATCGAACTCCCCTTCGGCCGCACGCCCGCGTGGCTGGTGACGTTAATGATGCATCCTTTTGATTTGCGCAGCGCCGGCACCGCAGCTGTAGAAAGAAGCCAAGGCGCGATCAGGTTGACGTCGAGCAGCCGCCGCCAGTCGTCGGCGGTCAACGCCTCCAGGTCGGCATGCGGCACCGGCCAGCTGATCCCGGCGTTGTTCACGAGTACGTCAAGCCGGCCGTGGTCGGCTAACACTCGGGGGACAAGCCCCCGGGCCGAGGCGTCATCAGCCAGATCCGCCTGGTAGTAGGTGCCGCCGAGCTCCGCCGCCAGCGCGGTCCCGGCCTCGCGGCTCGACCGCGAATGGACCGCGACCGTCATCCCGTCCGCCGCCAACCGACGGGCAGTAGCCGCCCCAATCCCCGACGCCGACCCCGTCACCAACGCCACCTTGACCTGTGCCATCAGGCAATACTATTGATCACCGAGACTAGCCTGGAACGGGATCGACGGTGGTGCACCGCCATCCCAGATCAGCAGCAGTCCCAGCCCTAGCCCTTTGCACTAGCCCTTTGCACTAGCCCTTTGCCCTAGCCCTAGCCGCTCCGACCCCGGCTTGCTCTGCACCCGCCTCCCGGCGTTGCCCGCCCGCGTGAGCGTGATGGCTTGCTCTGCACCCGTAAGCGCAAGCAGCCGCCTCGGCTCGCCCAGCCCGTCGCGGGCTGATCAGGGTCTGGCCCGCGCGGCAGGCGTCGTGGGCTGATCAGGGTCTGGCCCGCGCGGCGGGCCTCGTAGGCTGATCCGGGTCTGGCCCGCGCGGCAGGCGTCGTGGGCCGATCAGGGTCTGATCCGCGCGGCGGGCGTCGCAGGCTGGCAGATCCATTGTCGGGTTGGGTGTTGCGGATAGACCATCTCTCCTCCGGCGTAGATCGCAAGCCCTTGACCGGCGTTCCGCGCCACCGTGGCGACGAGGATCAGTGCAGCACACCCGGTTCCCGGCGTCGCCCGCCCGCGCCTAGCGCCATCGCTTGAGGTGTGCGGGCCCCCCTGCCTAGGCAAACCGGCGGCGGAGACTCGACACACCCCTGCACCACCTGTATCGAGTCTCCGCCAACAAAACGACGCCACCCCCGGCGCCCCCCCCGACATGGTTGAGAAACCAACACAGAATTCCACGCCGCCGTGAACGCCGCGGAAGGCCGCCCCACTAGACGAGGGTGTCCACGATCATTGTGTGACGAACGATCTAGACACCCTCGCCTGACCTGGCGCCTTGGCGGCCGCGGGTCGGGTTCACACCGAACTGGTGACCCTGGCCGTCATGCAGGCGCTACTCGGGTTCACCCAAAGCACGCTGGATACGCCACGCCCACCAACACCTGCGCCACCTGCCCCACCAATCCGGCTACAACAAACGGCTGCGACGGGCAGCCACGCTGTGGCCCGACGACGTGTGGGTCGTGGACTCCACGCCGGTAGAGTGCGGCCGTTCCAAAGACACCACCCGGCGCTCGGATCTGGCCGGGTGGGCGCAGTACGGCTATTGCGCCTCGCAATCCCGCTACTTCTGGGGCTGCGCCTGCACCTGGTCTGCACCTTGGGCGGACTACCGATCGGGTTCGCCCTGACCGGCGCGAAAGCCGACGAGCGACAGACCCTGCTGGGCGACCGGTGTGGCCCTCTATGTTGTCGCGAATTCCATCGCTGGCGCTTAGCTGGGTCTCGGCGCCGGGCGCGAGCCGCGCGGCTTGCTGACGTCGGCGCGGGGGACGATGCCGCGTTGGAGTCTAAGTAGTCG
>DASUXL010000135.1:0-12985 GCA_036377915.1 Candidatus Limnocylindrales bacterium | reverse complement strand
TACACCGATCTTGAACTCACGCCCGAGGGCGAACGGCAGTCCCAGCGCCTGGGTGAGCTGCTGGCCTCGCGGGCGTTCGCGGCCGTGCTGTGCAGCCCACTGCGCCGCGCGGTTCACACCGCCGAACTGGCCGGCCTGACCGTCACCGCCACCGACGACGACCTGCTGGAATGGAACTACGGCGCGTACGAGGGCCGGACGACGATGGAGATCCGGCAGGAGCGCCCCGGATGGACGGTGTGGCGCGACGACACCCCCCGAGGGGAGTCCGCGGCCGACGTCGGCGCCCGCGCCGACCGGGTCCTGGAAAGGGTCCGTTCAATGCTGCCGAGCGGGGACGTGGCGCTTGTCGGGCACGCCCACATTTTGCGGGTACTCACAGCCAGGTGGCTCGGTCTGCCGCCGCAGAACGGCGAGCTGTTCCGGCTGGAGACGGCGACGCTGAGCGTACTCGGCTACGAGCGCGAGACCCCGGTGCTGCTGCGCTGGAACGCTGCCTGACGCAGGTCGTGGACGTTCCAGACGATGACGCCACCCACGTCGGTGTAGGGCAAGCCGCCGGTCAGCTCGTCGATGAGTGTGATCAGCTGGTGCCGGTTGTGCGTGCGGGACAGCACGAGCAGGTCGGCGCGCCAGTAGATCAGGTCGGCGTCGAACGCGCGCCGGGTCTCCTCGGTCACCGCCGGCTGCTCGCCGGTCGCGGCGACGTGCCGGAAAAGATGCCCGGTCGCCCGGTGGGACGGGCCGAAGTTGGCGACCGGGTTGGACTCGCTCGACGGCCCGATGAAGTAACCGTCCGCGATCCGGGCCTGAAGGCCGGTGGCGACAAGCCAGTGAAGATGGTCGTTGGCCCAGACGTCGGGCGGGACGGGCACGATCGTGCCATCCTCGGAAAGCTGCTCGCGCCAGGTGCCGTCGGTGAAAAACGCCGGGACGCGGGCGTGGTCGACAGTGGGCAGCGGGGTTGGGGCGATCGGCACGAGCGCAACGGCGGCGGTCGCACCGGCGACGGCGGCGGTCAGCAAGGACCGGTTGGCGAGCCGTTCGGCGGAGATGACGAGGATGACGGCGATCGCGGGCGCGACCATCATCCCGATCCGGGTCACAATGATCGAGTCGAACAGGGGTAGGTTGGCGACGAGGGCCCATGGACCCGGTACCCCCGAATCTATGCCGTTGATCTTAATGCTGGGACCGAGCGACAACGCGGCGAGGAAGACGCCGGCGACAAACGCCACGCGAACAGTGAGGATGCGCCAGAACACGCCCCCCAGCGCGAGTGCCAGCAGGCAAAGCGGCCAGCCGTAGAAGGCGTTCTGCTCGGTCGGGCTGGAACCGACCGGATCGGTGACCGCCGGGTTGCCGCCGAGCGAGCGCGTGGCGTAGGCCGGGAAGGCGGCGAGGTCGATGCCGTATCCCTGCGCCCACCAGAACGGGCCGGTGTAATGCTGCGGCCCGAAGAACTGGAACCAGAGCGGGTAGGCCATGACAGCCAGGCTGAGACCGGCGGCGATGCCGAGGGTGGCGAGGTACGGCCGGATGTCGATTCTGCGAGAAAGCAACACTGTCGCGGCGAGGGCGGCGCATCCGATCGCGGTGTAGAGCAGAATCTCCTCGTTGATGAAAAGCTGGTACACAATCATCAACCCGAGAATGACACCCCTCTTTTTGGGGTTCTCGTTGCCGCGCAACACCTGTGACACGATCAGCGGCACCATGAACTGTGCCGCAATATTCGGGTGGGCGTTGGCCTGGCTGATCATGGCCGGCGAGAACCCGCAGAAGGCGCCCGCGATCAGCGCCAGCCAGGTATTGGTCGTCACGTGGCGCAAAAAGAAGTAGTACCAGGCGGTCGCTGTCCCGGCGAGCGCGATGACCAGCGCCGCGATGAACGACGCCTCCGGGCCGGCGAGCAGGGTCAGCGGAGCCAGCGGAATCGACAACCCCAGCATGGAAGTGTTGGCCATCATGTTCACGCCCTGCGGCGCGTTCAGGTTAGCGTTGAAAAACAGGCTGTCGAAGTTGCGGGCGGCGTGCGACAGCACAAACTGGAAGAATGCGTAGTCGCGTTCGTTGCTCGCGGTCACCTGGTTTGGCGCCCAAAGGTTCTGGGTGACGTAGACGGCGCCGAGCAGATACGCTGCCACGGCGACAGTGTGGACTTTTCTCATACCTTGGGCGGCCGCTGTTCGAAAGGGGTCGAGAGCACGACCGTGGTGCGGGTGGTGACATTCGCCGTGGTGCGGATCTCGGTGAGCAGCCGCTCCAGGTCGGTCGGCGACGCGACCCGCACAAGTAGAATGTAGAAATCCTCACCCGCGACCGAAAAACACGCCTCGATCTCGCGAAGGTGCGCAAGGCGCTCGGGGGCGTCGTCGGCCTGAGCCGGATCGAAAGGCCGGATCGCCACAAAGGCGGTCAGCGGCAACCCGATCGCCTCATAGTTGACCTTCGCGCCGTAGCCGGTGATGACACCCCGCTGCTCCAGGCGCCGAACCCGCTGATGCACGGCCGAAACCGAAAGCCCCACCTGGGTCGCCAGGTCCGTATAGGACAGCCGGCCATCGGCCGCAAGCGCCGCCACGATGGCCTGATCGGTCTCCTCCACGGGAGTCAAGGTAGCACCAGCACTTTCAAGGCGGACCTGTCGTTCATCGCGGAATATCCATCGGGTACCCCATCCAGCGCCACAGTTCGATCGAAAACCGGCGATGGGTCTAGCGTGCCGTCCAGGACGTCACGGAGAAGTTCCGGCAGGTACTTCCGGGCCGGAGCCACACCGCCGCGCAGGCTGACGTTGCGGTTGAACATCTGCTTCACGTCCACGCCCGCCGAGCCGCCATGCGGGACGCCGACGAAGCCGACCGAGCCGCCGTCACGGGCGATGGAGATGGCAGTATGCATCGACTGTTCCGTGCCGACCGCCTCGATGACCGCGTGCGCCCCTTCACCTTTGGTGAGCGCCTTCACCTTCTCGACGGCCTCGGTCCCCCGTTCGGGGACGATGTCGGTGGCGCCGAAGGCTGAGGCAATCCTCGCCCGGGCCGGGTGCCGGCCCAGCGAGATGATCCGCTCGGCCCCGAGGCGCTTTGCCGCCAGCACCCCGCAAAGCCCGACCGCACCGTCGCCGACAACCGCCACGGTCGACCCTTCGACAGCCCCGGCGGCGAGGGCGGCATGATGCCCGGTACACATGACGTCGGAAAGCGTCAATATCTTGGTGGTAGTCTGCGCGTCCAGCCCGCTTGGAAGCTTGACCAGCGTGCCGTCGGCGTACGGCACCCGCACCGCCTCACCCTGGCCGCCGTCCGAACCCGGCTCACCCCAGAACCCGCCGTGGATACAGGAGGTGTACAGGCCCTCGCGGCAGAACACGCACGTCCCGTCCGACCACACGAACGGCGCCACGACGGCATCGCCCGGCTTGACGCTCCTGACGTCGCCGCCGGCCTCCTCGACCACGCCCACGAACTCGTGCCCTATGCGCTGCCCCGGGCTCCGCTTCGCTACGCCCTGGTACGCCCACAGGTCGCTGCCGCAGATACAAGCTTGGGTTACACGCACGACGGCGTCGGTCGGCTCCCGGATGGCAGGGTCGGCCACCGTCTCCATCCGGATGTCGTAGGGCCCGTAGATCGCCGCAGCCAGCATATGATCACTTTAGCCGCAGCCGTGCCAGAACGACTTCCCACATGCTGACTCACTCGGCGTGATTCCTAGGCAGGTTGGCGCTGTAGCCGCACCGGTCCTGGCCGCATTCGGCTTTGTGTTCCCGGCCCCACATCTCCAGGGAATAACGCGTGGCGCGGATGAGATAAACGAGGCGGCGTTGCTCGCGGTTGGGCATGACGTCAGGCAGCGCCGTGAAGGTTTCCGGCAGAACCGCCACCGACGTTCTCACTAGCGCGCCTCCCTTCATGCGCAGAAGTGCACGGCATTCCCACCATCTCCGATTCTTGGAGGGCCAATAGTAGGACGGTGGGTCCGGTACCAGATAATGTGTCGCCACCGGATCGAGATGAGCGCATAACCACACGCTGTCGGCACCCAATCCGAGCCTTCTCGATTGCGCCTCCTCATGCACGGCGACGATCTGGTCGGTGCTCACCTCCTTGACCACCCGCGCCGATCGCGGGAGGCGCCGTCGAAATCTCGGAGTGTGCACGGGCCACCAGCTCACCATCGTGAGGACCTTCTGCCAGCTGGACAGTTCGGGTGGCTCCGTGGACGTAGGCGGCGGATCCGGAGGCGGCGCCCAAGCGCAGCCAAAAGATTCGAGTGTGTCCAGGATCCACGCCTGCCCGTCCACGCCAGCGGTGGACCACACGTGGTGAATCTCCCGCCGATCCCGGCTGCCGCGCCATCGGGCGGACTCGCGGGCGATGCCCGGCAGGTTGTGCGCGAGGTGAGCGAGATGGTGGATGCGTTGACATGTGGCAGCGTTCAGCTCCTCCTGCCCACTGGAGCACCGCCATGCCAGCTCCCGGATCTCAACGAGGGCATAGCGAGCCAGCAAAGCCGCCGCCTCGCTGTCGCCGATCCTGCGCTGATCTCCCACCACAGGACCCTAACTCTGCCTCACAAAGCCATGAATGTATATCTCAGTGTCGAGGGTAACCGAGGAATTCGGATCGTTGAGACGGTCCAGGAGTTCGTACCGTCGGTGGTTTCCTTCAATCAGTCGCCCGGGATCGCGGAAGTTGACGGTCATGTAAATCAGAGACCTAGGTTGGACGATCGAAGCTCGCAGCTCATCGAAATCACGGTTTGCCGCTGATTCACGCTTGTCCTCGTACCGCTGGTTTCCAGGCGTGAGATTGAGCAGGTCTCGGACTGTCGCGTTGGGCTCTGGCTGGGTGCCGGCGATCTTGTGGCGAGTAAGCCGTGAACCTGGAGCTAGCCCAGGCGGCGAGATAGCCGAGCTTGTGCGGCTGGCCGATAATCCCAGCGCCAGGCAAGCGGCAGTTGTGGACCAGGACGGGCTCGCCTGCGGCCATCACGTAGTAGGTGTGAACCGTCTCAACCGTTAGGTCACGCATCGATCGGACGCCAGCGACAGAGGTTTACAGCCGTCACATACAGGACTTGGCCATCAGGCTGCAGCAGCCTGGACTCACCGGGCTTGAGGTTGGTGGCCTCAACCCAGTGCCTCCAGGTCGCGTCCCAGAATGGGTGTTGGGAGGTCGTGTGAAGGGTCGTGGTCGGACCACGAGTGCTTCGGTCGCCGTTACCTTCACCCACGTCAGGCGAACGTGTGGGAGGAATCGAGCTGACAGTCACGTCAACGAGATCACGGTCGAGATTGACATGCAAAGCGGTGACCGGCTGGGAACTGTGTTGCCCGGTTTCTGGATCTGTTGCAGTTACCAGGTCATCGAGTTTGATCTCACTGATGAACAGAAATCGGCGGGTCGCCGGTGTCCAGCAACCGTCCAAACGGCCTAGTCCGATTTGGACGAACGGCCAGGATCCCTAGATGGAGCTTTACAGGAGCCTCGCTCCCAGCGCGGCCACGTCGACGCCGTGGTGGTCGAGGAGTAGCCGGCGCAGGCTTGCCAGGGCGGGGCCGGCGTGTGCGTGGCCGGCGAAGACGAGGGTGGCGGCCTCGGACCATTCGTCGTCGTTGGCGGCCGCGGCGGCCAGCAGCTGCAACCCGGTGCGGGTGCCGTGGCGGCGGTGCAGGAACCGTTGCAGGGCAGGCCATCTGGTGACGATCTCGGCAAGGACGACAAGGTGCTGTGAACGTTCGCGACGCGGCCCGTCGTCTTGCAGGGGTGTGGTGATGGTCAGGATTCGTTCGTAGAACTCCCACAGGTTGAGCTGCCGGGTTGCCTCGCGGATGGACCGGTCGGGCTGGGCTGTCAGCCGGGCGCGGACCATCGCCTGGACTTGCGGATCGCGTTGGAGCAGCCAGCCGCCGCCACCGGTTTGAGCTGGGATCGTGGGCGACGCCGGATTGGGGGTGTGGATTCCGGCGATCTGGTCGACGATGCGGAACATCTCCTCGTCGGAGATCTGTGGCACCAGCACGGGCAGGTGCACCAGCTTGCGCAGGAACGCCCAGCCGGGACCGGGATCCTCGGCGTCCAGCGCGGTGTCGGCGTCGTACAGGTCGGCGTAGACCCGGTCGAGGTGTCCGGCCACCACGACCGGGTCCAGGCCGATGACGAACCGCGCGTGCAGGTTGCCGCCGGCGTTATCCGGGTTGTCCGGGCTGTCGCGACCGGTGCTTCGGCGTTCGGCGACGAACCCGGCAAGGAACAGGTTGATTGCCTCGAACACCTCGGCCGTGGTCAAAGCCCGGCACCGGTCGAGGTCGTCGACGAACACGATCAGCTCGTAGCCGGCGTGGTCGAGGTCGGTGATCAGTTCGCTGACGTCGTGCTGGTGCAGGTAAAGCGAACCGGCGCGGGCGCGGCGCAGCGGGTCGGCGAGCCCTTCGGCCTGGCTGCCGGGTGCGTTGCCGTCCACGTCGGGTGCCACCGTCATCGGGCCGTGGAACAGTTCGCCGGGCAGGAATCGGGCGGCGGCACCGCGCAGGTAGCGCCAGCCGGTATGCACCGCGCCGACCAGAAGGAAGGTGGATGCCACCAGCAACGCCATGGTGGCAGTCGGCATCTTCAGGCCGACGAGGTTGACGGTGGTTTCAAGCTCTGCCACGGCGATGACGAACGAGGCGACCACGCCGAGCGCGCCCAGGGTCAGCTCCGGGGAGAGCATGCGGCGGTGCAGGGTGCGCCGCACCGCGTACCGGTCGATGCGGGTCAGATTCCGGCCCAGCCAGTAGCGTTCCCGGGCGTTCTCGGTCGGGTAGAGCACCGGCCGCGCCGCCTGGATGATCTCGGCCACGAGGCCGGCCCACACCTGCTCCCCGGACTGGTGTGCCCACGGGTTGAACCACGCGGTGACCACACCACGCGGCGCGGCCGCTCGGCTCGACGGCGGTGCGGGCGGCTGCCCGTCGCGGAGCATTCTCGACGCCGCGCGCACGGTCAGCCTGGCAGCGGCCGGCGCGGTTGTCGGTGGATCCGGGAAGTGGTCGCGGATCAGGTCGAGCAGCGTGCTTTTCCCGCAGCCCCACGGCCCTTCGACGGTGACGACGGTCGGTCCCGGATCTATGTCCTTCGGACCGGTCACATGGTCGTACAGCTTCTGCGCCAGTGCACCGGCCAGCGCGCGCCGTCCCAGCAGATCCTTGTCACGTGAAAACATCGGGCCCGCCGGGTCCGCCATCTATCCTCCTGGAGATCGTGACCCATCAGTATCGCCGACGCGGGCAACCTCGGATTCACTCAAGGTGGGAGCCGAGGGCTGGGCCGGGATGGTGGCGTTGCGCTGCTTCCGGCTGGTCACATAACGGGCCAGCGGCTCGATTCCGCGGGCGGCGACCGGGCCGAGCACGGCCAGGATCAGCACATAGGCGGCGGCCAGCGGCCCCAGCTGGTCGTTGATTCCGGCGGCGACGGCAAGCCCGGCGATGACGATGTTGAACTCGCCGCGGGGCATCAGCGCCGCACCGGCACGCAACCGGCCGGTGATCCCGATCCCCGCCCGCCGCGCCGCCCACCAGCCGGTCGCCAGCTTGGTGGCGATACCAGCAGCCGCCATCAGCGCGGCGATCCACAGCATCGGCGGCAGCGCCGCCGGGTCGGTGTGCAATCCGAAGAACACGAAGAACACGGCGGCGAACAGATCCCGCAACGGGGTCAGCAGCTGCCGGGCGGTATGCGCCAGCGGCCCGGACAGGGCGATACCCACAAGGAACGCCCCCACCGCCGCCGAGACCTGCAGATACTGGGCAACCCCGGCAACCAGCACGGTCAGCCCGAGGACCTTGAGCAGCAGCACCTCTTCGCTGGGTGAGGCCACCAGCCGCTCGACCAGTCCACCGAACCGCAACGCGATGATCAGGATGACGGTGACCGTACCGGCGGCGATCGCCAACGTGATCGACCCGGCCAGCAGCCCGGCACCGGCCAGCAGAGCGGTCAGGATCGGCAGATAGACCGCCATGGTGAGGTCTTCGAACACCAGCAGGGACAGCACGACCGGGACCTCGCGGTTGCCCAGCCAGCCCAGGTCGGCCATGACTTTGGCGGTGATACCCGACGATGTCACATACGTGATGCCGCCCAGCGCGACCGCGGCCACCGGCCCCCATCCCAGCAGCAGCGCCACCGCCACCCCGGGCGCCGCGTTGAGCACGAGGTCGACCAGACCGGCGGGAGCGTTGTTGCGCAAGGTGCCCACCAGCTCCGGCGCGGTGTACTCCAGCCCCAGCGTGAACAGCAGGAGGATGACGCCGATCTCCGCACCGGTCGCGGTGAACTCCTCGCTGGTGGCAAGCGGCAGGATGCCGCCCTTGCCGAACGCCAGCCCGGCGAGCAGGTACAGCGGGATCGGCGAGATGCTCCACCGCACGGACAGGGCGCCCAGCAGGCCCAGGCCCAGCAGGACCGCACCGATTTCAATGAGGACGATGGCGCTGTTCATACGCGGCCCGGCCCTTAGCCGCGGGCCAGGATCTCGGCCACCGCCGCGGTGCCCTCCGCGGTCCCCACCGCGACCACGATGTCACCGGCCCGGAACCGGAACGCCGGGTCGGGGCTGGCGATGACCTCACCCTCCCGCAGCACCGCCACGATCGAGGCACCGGTCCGGCTGCGCGCCTGCGTGTCACCGAGCGTCTGACCGTCGTAGGGCGATCCCGCCGCCACCGGCGTCTGCGACGTCACCAGCCCGGTGACCTGCCGTTGCAGCTCGGCCAGGCGCTCGACGATCCGTGCCGTGCCGAGCAGTTCCGCGACCCCGTTTGCCTCATCGGGCTTGAGCGTCAGCGTCGCCACCGCCGTGTCCGGGTCCTTTGGGTGGTAGACCACCAGGTCGCGCCGGCCCGAGTAGTGCGAGATCACCGCGGCGTGCTGCCCGCGCGCGGTACGGAACTCGTGCCGCAGACCGATACCGGGCAGGTCGGTACGCTCAACATCCACGGCACACCCCTTACGTGAGACAGACTCCCCGACTACGCCCGACGATCATCGCAAAGCAAAGGACCATCAGCCAAATGCTCGATCGCTATCGTCTCGACTACTCGCCCTGGCTGTTCTGGGCGGAGGCGAGCCCGGATCAGCGTGCCCGGCAGCTTGAGCTGCATCGCGAATTCGGCGAGCGGCCGGAGCACCGGATCGGGCAGGGGTGTTTCATCTCCGAACTGGCTTCGGTCGGCAACGAGGAGCTGCACCTGGGCGATCGCAGCTACATCGCCGCGGGCGCCTACGTGAGCGGCTCGGTTCGGACCGGACGGGACTGCACCCTGAACCCGTACGCCGTCGTGCGCGGCAAGGTCGAGCTCGGCGACGCGGTGCGCGTCGGCGCGCACACGTCACTGCTGGGCTTCAACCACAGCTTCGACGACCCCGAGGTCGAGGTCTTCCGGCAGCCCATCACCAGCCGCGGCATCCGGATCGGCGACGATGTGTGGATCGGCTCCCACGTCGTGGTCGTGGACGGGGTGACCGTCGGGGACCGCGCGGTCCTGGCGGCGGGCGCGGTCGTCACCAAGGACGTCCCGGCGGGCGCCGTCGTCGGCGGGAACCCGGCGAGGATCATCAAATGGCGGGTACCGGACCGGGCCCCCACCGGCGCCGGTGCGGTCGCCGCGTTCGCCGACACCGCCCACGACCAAGCCGCGCGGATATTGGACCGATACTTCGGGCCGGACGGGCTCTTCGCCGACAAGCCGGATACCGCGCCCACCGTCCGCGCCCAATGCGACGCGATCGAGGTCGCCGACCTCCTATTAGGACAGGCGCCGCCGCAACTGCCCGCCGCGGAACAGATCCAGCGGCTGCGGGACTGGCAGGATCCCAAGACGGGCATGGTCGGCCCGCTGCTGCCTTGCGGTGGCCAGCGGCCGCCCGAGCCGGGCCTGTTCGACCGGGACGCCGGCTATCACGTGCTCTGCGCCGGGTACGCGCTCGACCTCCTCGGCAGCCGGTTCCCGCACCCGATCCGGGTCGTCGCCGAGGCGGAACCGGATCAGATCATCGCCGGTCTGAAGGCCCAGCCCTGGGCCACGAACGCGTGGGCGTCCGGGCATTGGGTCGACATCCTCGGCACCGCGATCCACTGGAACCGCAAGCTCGGCGAGCCCGGGCGGCCCGGGTCGGCCGAGGCGCTGTTGGGCTGGCTGCTCGCCAACGCCGATCCGCGCACCGGGATGTGGGGGTCCGCCCCGCCCGGCGACGGCCTGCTTCAGCTCGTCAACGGTTTCTACCGCGCCTCGCGCGGGACCTTCGCCCAGTTCGGGCTGCCGGTGCCCTACCCGGAACGGGTCATCGACACGGTCCTGGCGCACGCCCGCGACCCCCGCATCATCCGGCCCGATCGCCAGAACGCCTGCAACATCCTGGACATCGCCCACCCTCTGTGGCTCACCCGGCTCACCACCGACCACCGCCAGTACGACGTGGACGCGCTTGCCCGTACACTGCTGCATGACGCGCTCGGGCACTGGACCGACCACCAGGGATTCGGGTTCCGAGCGCCGCACCACACCACAAAAGGCGACCCGGATACGACACCGGGTCTGCAAGGAACCGAGATGTGGCTGGCCATCATCTGGCTCCTCGCAGACCTTTCCGGCGTTTCCGGCCGGCTGGGCTACCGGCCCTGCGGGGTTCACCGCCCCGAGCCCGCGGGCCTGCTCAGCTAGCGGGGTCGCGGTTGTACAGCTTCTTGGCCCACACGTAGCTGCCCACCGTGATCACTGCGCACCACCCCACCGCGAGGAGGCCGCTGTTGCCGATGGCCGTGCCGAACAGCAAGCCGCGCAAGGTTTCCATAATCGGCGTGAACGGCTGGTACTCGGCGAACCAGGCGATGGCCTTGGGCATCGAGTCGGTCGGGACGAAGCCGCTGCCCAGGAACGGCAGCAGGGTCAACGGCATGGGCAGGTTGCTTGCCGTCTCCACGCTCTTGCTGACCAGTCCGCACAGGACGCCCAGCCAGGTGACCGCCAGCGTGATCAGTGCCAGTATCCCGGCCGCACCAAGCCATTCCACGAAGTTGGCGTTGGGCCGGAAGCCGACCAGCAGCGCGACGCCGATGACCAGGGCCAGGCCGACCACGCCCTGGATCAGGTTGCCGAGCACGTGACCGGTGAGCACCGAGGGGCGATAGATGGCCATGGTCCGGAACCGGGCGACGATGCCTTCGGTCATGTCCATCGCGACCGTGATGGCGGCGCCGGCCGCCACCCCGGCGACGGCGATGAGCAGGATCCCCGGCGTCACATAGTTGGCGTAGTCGGAGCGGTCGCCGCCCATACCCGCCCCCAGCGTGCCACCGAAGACATAGACGAACAGCAGCAGGAACACGATCGGCATCACGGTCAGATAGACAATCATCGACGGGTACCGGACGATGCGTTTGAGCTGGCGGCGAAGCATCGTGTTCGAGTCGCGCCAGGCGTAGGCGAGAGAGCTCATTTTTCTGTGGCCTTTCCGGTCAGGGCAAGGAAGACGTCGTCGAGGTCGGGGGTGTGCACGGCCAGCCCGGCCACGTCGATCGAGGCGGAGTCGAGCTTGTCGAGCAGTTCGCGCAGGGAGCCGACGCCCCCGTCGCTGGGCACGTCCAGGGTGAGCGACTCACCGTCGGGAGTGGACGCCGCGAACGTCCGGGCGGCGTTGTCCAGCTCGCGGGCGTCGCTGAACTCCAACCGGATATGGCCTCCGGGGACGAGTCTTTTGAGTTCTTTGGGGGTACCCATGGCCACGAGACGCCCATCGTCGAGAAGCGCCACCGTGTCGGCGAGCTGGTCGGCCTCCTCCAGATACTGCGTGGTCAGGAAGATGGTGACCCCGCTTCCGACGAGGTCGCGGATGATCTGCCACATGGTGCGGCGGCTGCGCGGGTCCAGTCCCGCGGTCGGCTCGTCGAGGAAGATGATGCGCGGGTCACCGACGAGCGTCATGGCCAGGTCGAGCCGGCGCTTCATGCCCCCGGAGTAGGTGACCGCGGGCTTGCGGGCCGCCTCCTGCAAGTCGAAGCGCAGCAACAGTTCCGCTGTGCGCCGCCGGCCGGTCCGGCGGTCGAGGTGGCGCAGGTCCGCCATCAGCATCAGGTTTTCCTCGCCGGTGAGCAGGTTGTCGACGGCGGAGAACTGGCCGGTGACACCGATCAGGTTGCGCACCCGGTCCGGCTCCCGCATCAGGTCGTGCCCGCCGATGCGGATCTGGCCGGCGTCCGCGCGGATGAGCGTGGACAGGATGCGCACCATCGTGGTCTTGCCGGCGCCGTTCGGGCCGAGCAGGGCGAAGACCTTGCCTTCGGGCACGTTCAGGTCGATGCCGTCGAGCACTGTCTTGTCACCGAACGACTTTCTCAGCCCGGCGATTTCAATCATTGTCTTTCTCCTTCTCCGAGGGGGCATGGGCATGGTTCATCGCACCCGGACAAAAGCCGGGTGTAGCAAGGGTTTTAAAGGTCAGACGGTGGCGTGGTGGATGTGGATGTTGCCGGCGGCGGTGCGGCCGCGCACCTCCACGGTGCCGCCGTCGCCGGCCTGCGGCGCGTCGCCGGGCGTCATGCTGTTGTGCACGATGCCCCCCGACGACTTGACGTCGAGCCAGGCGGCCACACCTTTGGCGATGCCGATGTCGAGCTGGCCGAAGGCCGTCTTCAGCTCGGCTTTGCCGCGGATGAGCCGGCCGACCTGGATGCTGCCGTGCGCCGTCCGGGCGATGACGTCACCGCCGGGCCGCTCCACGATGATGTTGCCGTTGGCGGCGTTGAGCGAGATGTCGCCGGTGACCTCGCCGATCCAGCTGTCCCCGTTGAGGTTTTTGACCGTGGCGTTGCCCGCGATCTCCTGGATGCGCACCTCACCGGTGCCGGTGATGTGGCCACCGCCGCCGATCCGGTCCACGTTGACCTGGCCCCACATGGTGCTCACGTGCACCTGGGCGGCACGGTCGAGGCTGAC
>DASUXL010000134.1:0-6810 GCA_036377915.1 Candidatus Limnocylindrales bacterium | reverse complement strand
GTGTTCGCCTTGCCGACCACGCGCGTGAAGAACCCGTAGCGCCGCATCGAGGCGACGGCGTTGTCGTGCTCGATCTGCAGGTCGGTCCCGTGCGCCCAGGCCGCCTGCTCGATCGGGAAGCCGCCGTACAGGCTGGTGATGCCGGCGATGTCGTCGTCGGCGAGCTTGCGGAACGGGCCTCCGTAGAACGGCGCCATCAGCGCGCCGGAGACGCTGCTGTGGCCCAGGCCGAGCGAGTGCCCGAACTCGTGCGCGGCCACCGTCACCAGGTCGATGCCACCGGCACCCGGCGGTACGGCGACGGTCCACGTCTCGTCCTCGTCGAAGTGCGCATCACCCATGATCGCGGTGGGTGCGGCCGGCGGGATGGAGGGGAAGAACGCGTGCGCGAGCACACTGCCGGGCCCGTCGAACGGGAAGCCGTCGCCGTGGTCGGCGGGGACGAACCGGATGACGATCTCGGGGCCGACGGAGGTGGCCACGCGCGTGAAGCGCAGCGGTGTGTACGCCGCCCACAGGGCGAAGGCCTGCTCGAGCGCGAGGATCACCTCGCCGTCGGTGAGGTCACCCGTGAAGTTCTCGAACGCGTAGCGCAGATTGTTGGTGGCCCACTTCCGTCCCGACGTCGAGAACTCGGCGACCGGGCCGTCGAGGTTGGCGCAGCGCGGCATGTTCATCTTGGCAGCCGTCGCCTCATCGACGACCCCCGTACGCGGCAGGTGCGCGAACGCTTGGAAGCGTTCGATCGCCGCCTTCGTCGCGGCGTCCAGCTTGCCCTTCTTGGCGCCGGTCACCCGGCCCAGGACGTCGCCGGGCTGGTCACCCTCACCGAGCGGGAACGGGGGCGCCCCGAAATCTCCCTCCCCGGCCTCGCCGAGATAACCGAAACGCTTCAGATAGTCCTGGACCGCATTGACGTCTGCGGCGGACGACTTGGTGGTAAGGCCTGCCTTGATCTCCCTCTTGGCTCGGGCCATGACGGCTCTCCTCCAGTCGGATGGGTGTGCCGAACAGAACCGCACGAGGCGGCGAGCGTCGCGCCAGCGGCGTCTTTCGTACCGCCCCGATCCCGATCCCTGGCGCCATCCTTGTTTGATGCAACTTCCCCCGGCGGCGATGATCTCCATGTCCGGGCTTCAACCGGAACCGGAACGTGCCGGAGCTGTCCTCAGAGCTCGAACGTGCCTCCCAATCGGCTGCCCCCCGTCGCCTGGTCAAGACGGACTCGCTGACCGCAGCCTCGGACCGTGACACGAGCCGGACCGCGAAGAGTGCGCCGCCCGGGCGGCGCAACATACCTATGGTCGTTCCCCTCCTGATCAGTCAACTCCCCTGCCGCCGTTTGTCAAGGAATCGACGAGACCCCGAACTGATCCTCGAACACCGCACCTGCCACAGCGGGATTCAGATCGCCCGACGCCAGGGCTGCGCGGCAGGCGGTGTTGCACACCCCGTTTCAGCCTTGGCCGGCGATTCGTAACCCCGAGGCTTCGAGCCTGGATGTGCACGAAGCACGTGCTTCACTTGTTGGCCGTGACCCCTGTAGATCTGGGGGCGCGCTGGCGATCGCTCTACGAGGCGCCTGCCGAGGGGTGGGACTTCAGCGAGTTCGATGGCCGAGTGACCGATGAGGCGCCGCCTTGGAGTTACCGAACTCTGGCCAAAGATGTGCTCCGGTCATCGGGGTCGGCGGTTGACCTGGGAACCGGAGGCGGCGAGTTCCTGCAGCGGCTTGCCGAGGTCCTGCCAGCGGACATGCACGCCACCGAGGGGTCGCCGAACATCTCGGTCGCCCGTAGGGCGCTCGAGCCCATGGGCACAGCGGTCGCAGAGTACGACGCCGAGCGAGGTGATGCCCGGCCTGGGGAACCAGTGCCAGATGACCGCTGCCTGCCCTAGGGTCCACATCGAGTTGCAGACTGCCGGTGCTCGTCATCGAGACGCTCGGCGAGCGCGTCCGGCGCGTTCTACGCCGAGAGCGAATTCCCTTGGCCGGGCACCAGGGCGGCCGGTTGACTGGCCGGCATGGACCTTCTCGTCCTCGGAGGCACCGCCTTCCTCGGCCGCGCGGTTGCGGCGGAGGCCGTCGCCCGCGGGCACGCGGTGACCTGCCTGGCCCGCGGCACTCAACCAGTCGCGAGCGGTGCCACGCTCGTCAGCGCCGACCGTGATCGCGACGATGCACTGGCGGCGCTCCCCATCAAGCGCTGGGACGCGGTCGTCGAGGTCGCCCGCCAGCCGGGTCACGTGCGCCGCGCCGTGCGCGACCTCGACACGGAGCACTGGGTCTTCGTGTCGACGGCCAACGTCTACGCCGACTTCACCAAGCCCGAGCAGTCCGAGGACTCCGTACTGCTTGATCCTCTCGAGGGCGACGTGATGGAGGACATGGAGGGATACGGTGCCGCGAAGGTTGCCTGCGAGCAGATGATCCAGGGAGCTGTGAGCGCCGCGGCGATCGTGAGGTCCGGCCTGATCGGTGGCCCGGGCGACGCCAGCGGGCGCAGTGGCTACTGGCCGTGGCGATTCGCGCACCCGACCGGGGACGACGTGCTCGTCCCCGGTGATCTCGACTTCCCGGTCGCGATGGTCGACGTGCGCGACCTGACGGCCTGGCTGGTCACGCTCGCCGAGCAGGAAACTGAAGGCGTCTTCAACGCCACCGGCCCGACGTACCGTCTCGAGGAAGCCCTTGTCACCGCCCGCGAGGTGGCCGGTGGTTCGGCGCGTTTCCGCCCGGTCGCCTCCGACGAGCTCGACCGGCTCGGTGTCGGCAACTGGCTGGGCCCGCGCTCGATGCCACTGTGGATCTCCGACCCGGATTGGCGCTGGTTCGCGACGATGGACACCACACGCGCCGCGGCCGCCGGACTCGTCTGCCGCCCGCTCAAGGACACACTTCGCGACACCCTCGACTACGAGGAGAGCCGCAGAACGCCGCGGCGGGCCGGGCTGACCGACGAGGAGGAGCGCGAAGTCCGCGAGCAGCTGGCCTGGTGACGCATGACCGCAGCGACGGCGCCGAGGAGAAGACGTTCCGGACACCGATCCGTTGCGGGACGACGTCGGCTCCTTCCTATGCGCCAAGCGCCGCCGTCGGTGATTCCGGAAGGGAGGCATCGTCCAGGTGTCGGGTCGCGCCGTCGTTGGCTTCGCCGGCTAGCGCGGCGGGTGCGCCGGCGTGTGCTCCCCGATGGCTGCGACGAAGGCGATCGTGGAGGACTCTCACGTCGCCACCCAGGGCGTTCTCGCCGTCGCCGGCTCCGCCGCGGTCAGCTGTCCGACGCGGCGACGCGTCGTGGGGCGGGATCTTCGCTCGACCCTCTGCGGGTCTGATGTGACGAGCGAGTAGGCCGAGTACGGCCGCGAACCGCGCGGCCGCGGTGCGGGATGCGGGCGGGTCTCCGCGGGCCGGGAGCACGGCCAGCGGTCGGCGCTGCAGGGCCGCCTCCCGGAGTCGCTCGTTCTGGATGGCCTGGATGAGCAGCGGGTCGGACTGCATGGTCATGACGCACCTCGCTCAACGGGTCGGGACGCCGGCCGCAGAACGGAGCCGGGTGAGCACCGGGTCCCACCCCGCTTCGTAGTTGCGGCGTGCCGCGGCGCCGTCAGGCCGGGCAGACCAGCCGCCATGGACCAACGTCACGACCGTGCCCGAGTCCGCGGCCGGCTTGAAGACGACCTGCACCTCCGTCGCCTCGTCAGGATCGCGGCCGGGGTGCCAGGTGAATGCGACCCGGCTGGGCGGCTCCCACGCGGTGAGCGTGCCCCAGCTCGTCGTGGCGCCGTCGGGCAGGGTCTCGGTGATGTGACCGCCGACCCGACCGTCCATCTCGACCCGGCAGTCAGGACTCAGCCCGACGGAGTGGGTGGCCAGGGGCCACCAGGCCGAGATCTGCTGGGTGAACAGGTCGAACGCCCGCTCTGGCGGGCAGGGCACCGTGGCGGTCTTGACCAGTGGTGCGATGGAGCTGGTTGCGGTCATGAGGAGGTCTCCTCGCTGTGCGTGGTGGCGTACTCGACGTAGTGGTCGAACGCGGTGGACCAGATGTCGTCGATCCAGTGCCGCAGTGTTGCGAGCCCGTCGGCCTCGAGCCGGTAGATGTTCCGGGTACCGGCGGAGCGGTGGGACACGAGGCCCTGCTGTTGCAGGACGCGCAGATGCTGGGACACCGCCGGCCGGCTGATCGGCAACAGCTCGGCGAGTTCGCCGACCGAGGCCGGTGCGGTGGCCAGACGCTCCATGATCCGGACTCGGTGCTCCTCGCCAAGAGCTGTCAAGACGCCTTGGTAAGTTGTCACGAACGGTAAGTTAGCACTAACCAAGATGGTGCGTCAATCGTTGGCGGTGTCGGACGGGCGGGTCACCGCACGTCGATTCCCACGTGGGTACACCCCGACGGCTGAGGCGATCCCCAGTTCTCGAGCAAGATGCCGAGTTGGTGCGCTCCGCCCTGTGCGGGGGAACAACAGGGCGGAGTGCAGGGGCCGCATGTGACCCTGGGACGCCGCGGACGACAAGTGCGCGCCCCGCGGCCGTCCCCCTGTCGGCCAGCGGGGCGCGACACGCCACAGGCCGCAGGTACCGAGGTCTGGGGCACGTCTGCTCTCTCCGGGCTCGCCGGAGAGAACATTCAATCTACGCCCGCCATGACGGCGCGTGAAGAGCACAGAGTCCGGCGAGCCCGTGACGGTGGCGCTTCGGCTTGGACGCCCGGATCTGCCAGATGCGCATGGTGGGTCGCGGTGCCGTACCTCATCTGAGCGATGCCGAGAGCCGCCTGATCGTTGTTCCATGAGAAGTGACCAGGCGCTGGCGGTGCAAGTTCGGCGGTCACCGCTACCGCACGACGTGGGATCACGAGCTTCCCAAGCAGCTCAAGGAATGCCGGGTCTGCGGCAAGCGAATTGTCTCCTGTTGGCCGGCGCGTGCGCTCCCCACAGCGCGTGAAGCGTTGGCCCGCGTATCGGCTCGCAGGTAGCGGCTCAACACGAGCATCGCTCCCGGCGTCCGCGGGCCGGTGGGCTCGCATCGAGATGCCTGAGGGCGATCTGGGGATCGCCTCGGCCATCGGGTGCATCGGGTCGTCGACCGGCTGCGGGGCGTGTCCATTCCGAGGCTTCCGCCCCGCGAACTGAGGTGCGGGGCACCTCATCGTCCGCAACGACTTCAGCAGCAGGCAGAACCGTGCCGGTGGCCGATCGCTGTCCGGATACACCCACGGCTGGCCGGCGGTGGCGGTTCGGACAGGGCGTGATTCCGTGGCTACCACATGGTGGCCAAGGTCCGTCGCCACGGCATCACCACCCTTGTCTGTGGATCAGGCTGAGCCACGGTCTGTCCGGATCGCGGCGCTGTGGACCAGGAACCAACCGGCTGTGGCGAACCACCCGCAGTAGCCCAAGATGAGCAGCCGGTTCGGCCAACCGATCAGGACCTCTGGTGAACCCAGGCCGCTGGCGGGGAGCTGGGTGACGGTGGCGACGCTGAAGATGGCAAGGCCAGCGAGGGGGGTGAGCATCGCGACCTTCAGGACGCGCCTGGGCGTGCCTGGGGTCGGGAGCCGGCGGAGCAGCGCGAGGCTCACGACGAGGGCGGCGAAGGGCGTGAGGTCGAGGAGGGCGCCCACCTCGTGCAGGCGGCCGACGTCGGTGTGGGAGGTTTTCGCGCTGGTGATCGGGTCGGTGTCGAACAGGCCGGCCATCGTCATGCCGACGGCTGTGACGCCCAACATTGCTGACCCGATTGGGCCTAGGACTCTGGTGCCGGCCGACCAGGTGGCCGCGGCCAGGGATGCGGACACGACCGCGAGCAGGAGGAAGGCGAGGGTCATCAGCCAGCCGTGTCTCCCCACGGCGTACTCGCTGATCACCCGCCACGACGGGTCGAGGTCGTCCCGCAGCACGTGCAGGGCGCTGAGCAGGACGACGAAGCCGGCCGTGCCGGCCATCGCGACCCACCCGGCCTTGGCGATGCGGCCCCGTGCGGTCTCCGTGAGGGGGGTGTCGGCGCGGGCGGTCCCGCTGGTTGGGCTGGTCATGGTGACTCCTTGGTCTCGGGGCTTCCGATGAGTCCCTCTGTCCGCTACCTCGGAGCCCACGACGCGATCTCGACATGGCGCACCCGGGTGAGCGCGCTGCTCGCTCGCGCGCCCTGATGTCGAGATCCGTTCGCCGGCTCCGAGTGCACGTATGAGGGACCGCCCGGCACCTCGACGACACCGGATCCATCCACCAGAGAGGGGAACCACCATGAGCGAGCAACACACAGAGTCCGACACCGACCAGGACACGAGTGAACACGCCTTCCCGACCGCGCCGGCGCCCAGCGAGGCCGTGCGGGCGCTGGGCCGCCTCGTCGGCACCTGGCGCGTGACAGGCGGCGCCGAGGGCGAGGTGAACTACGCCTGGATGGAAGGCGGCTACTTCCTGATCCAACGGGTCCGCCTCGAGCAGTACGGCCAGACCATCGAGGGCATCGAGATCATCGGCAACCTGCGCCCGTTCGGCGAGGAGCCGGGCGCCGAGGTGGTGTCACGGTTCTACGACAGCACCGGCAACACGCTGGACTATGTCTACGAGATCGTCGAAGACACGCTGACGATCTGGGCCGGCGAGAAGGGGTCCCCCGCGAGGTACGTCGCCACCTTCGACGGGTCCGGCGACATCGTGACCGGCGAGTGGGAGTACCCCGGTGGTGGCGGCTATCAGTCCACGATGACCCGCGCGTCGGCCCGGCCCGCGCAGGCGAGCAGGTAGTCGCGTTCGACCTGGTTGCCCGTCAGCGCCGCGGCGGCACGGAACTGGGCC
>DASUXL010000133.1:0-2210 GCA_036377915.1 Candidatus Limnocylindrales bacterium | reverse complement strand
CGCTGTCCCCTCGAGCTGGTCATGCTCCTTGCCGGTCCGGGGCGGTCTTCGGGAAGGTCATCCCGGCCGGACCGCCTCGACCGACCTTGCCAGCGCAAACGCCCAGGCAACAGACACGATCGTGTCAACTTGCTGCATCCGACCCGCAGCTTCTTGCCAGCGCTTACATGCATACCGCGCAGAGGAGCGTTCGGCGCCCCGGCCGGACACCGGAAGGGGCCGCTGCGGACCCCGGGGGCGGCTGCGCACGCGCACCGCAGGGCCTGCGGGGGCCGCGGACGTCTTCCGGCACCCGCCGCCGGGCGGTTACCGGAAAACGAAAGAAGCCCCCCGCAGGTGGCGGGTTCTAGCGATCCCCGCAACACCCTGTAGTTCAGGGAGTTGCGGGGATCGTGGATTTTGGGGACTTGAAGGCGAGGTTCTTCGAGGCGCTGGATCGGGAGAGGGGCAGTGTCTCGGGTGCTGCTCGGGCGGTGGGGGTGAGCCGTCACACGGCGGCTGGGTGGGCGCGGAAGGCCGGTGTCCGTGGTCGTGGGAAGCCGGGCACGGGCGGGCATCCGGGGCGGGCGGAGTACGACCGGCTTCGCGCGGCCGGAGTGTGGAGGCGGGAGGCTGCGGCACGGGTCGGGGTCCACGAACGCACTGCGCGGGACTGGGACCGCGGGATCCGGAAGATCGGCAACGCGCGCCTCCACCCCGATGGGCGCAGGGTCGACTACACAACGGGCATGACCAGCACCGTCGCCTCCACGTCAGTGCCGTCTCTTGCGGCGGTCGAGGCCGAGCTGCACCCACGGTTCCTGACGGTGACCGAGCGGGAGTTGATCGCCGACCTGCGCCGTGAGGGCCGGTCGCTGCGGGCTATCGGGCGGGCGCTGGGACGGCCGGCATCCACCGTCAAGCGCGAGATCGACGCCCGTTCGGTCGAGGGCGTCTATCAGCCGCACCGGGCTCAGCGGGCGTGGGCCAGGAGCCGGTCGCGGCCCAAGAAGTCCAAGCTGGCCCTTGCGGGTTCGCTGCGCGAGTTCGTCGCCCACAGGCTGCGGGAGCGGTGGTCGCCCGAGCAGATCTGTCACGCTCTGATCATCGAGTTCCCCGACGACGAGAGCATGCGGGTGAGTCCGGAGACGATCTACCAGGCGATCTACGTCCAGGCCCGCGGCGGGCTACGCCGCGAGGTCGCACTCGCCCTACGCACCGGCCGCACCCGCCGCAAGCCGCACCGCAGCCCAGACCAGCGCACGAGCCGGTTCGTCGACGAGATGGTGATGATCTCCGAGCGGCCTGCCGAGGTCGAGGACCGGGCGGTTCCCGGCCACTGGGAAGGCGATTTGATCGTCGGGCCCCGCAGCGAGAGCGCGATCGTCACGTTGGTCGAGCGCTCCACCCGCTACGTCATGCTGGGGCATCTGCCCGGCGGGCACACCGCCGAGGAGGTCCGCGACGTGCTGGTTCCTCTGATCCAGACCCTGCCCGAGCACCTGCGCGGCTCGCTGACCTGGGACCAGGGCTGCGAGATGGCCGCTCACAAACAGTTCACCGTCGCCACGGGAGTGCCGGTCTACTTCTGCGATCCGCACTCCCCCTGGCAGCGCGGATCGAACGAGAACACCAACGGCCTGCTGCGGCAGTACTTCCCCAAGAGCACCGACCTGTCCGTGCACAGCCCCGAAGATCTCGAGCACGTCGCCCAGCAACTCAACGGCCGACCACGCAAAACACTCGGCTGGAGAACTCCGGCCGAGCGCCTGCGTGATCTACTGACGACCACGTAGGCCATCAGGTGTTGCGAGGACCCCGAGAATCCGCCCGGGAGCCCGGGGCCGGTGCGCTTTCTCCCGCCCGGCGTGCGCACGGGCCGTGGGCACGGGCCGCCGACGCGGCGTCGGCCGGCGCTGCGTCAGGCGGCGCTGCGTCAGGCGGCGCGGGTGACCGAACCCTGGGTGGCGTTCATCCATACCCGCCGCAGTCGGGCGAGCTCCGCCAGATCGGACGGAGTCCAGGTCTTGCGGCCCGCGACGAAGGCGCGGATCGCCGCGTTCGCCTCGTCGGCGGCGGCCGAACGAGAAGGCATGGATGCAGACCGAGTGGACATGTGTGCAAGGTTAGAGGAGAAGGCCGACAATCTCACCCACTGCATTCGGCCAGGAACTGTGCGGATGCGCCGGCGCGCGCCTCCGGGCAGTCGGCGCAGATCGGTCCTTTCGGTC
>DASUXL010000132.1:0-19451 GCA_036377915.1 Candidatus Limnocylindrales bacterium | reverse complement strand
GGTCGCCCACCGGGTGGGGGCGATCGTGGAGAGTCCGGCGTTCTTCGGCAACTTCTCCGGGCGGCGGACCCTGCGGCTGCTCGCACGCGCCGGCGGCTTGCCGAACGCCCGGGTCGAGGAGGCGCTTGCCGCGGTTGGCCTTGTCGAGCGCGGCGATGACCTGGTCAAAGGCTATTCGCTGGGGATGAAGCAGCGGCTGGCCGTGGCTTCGGCCCTGCTCAAGCGGCCCGAGCTGCTGATCCTTGACGAGCCGGCAAACGGGCTCGATCCGGCGGGCATGCACGAGATGCGGCGGCTGCTGCGGGAGCTGGCCGCCGACGGTGTCACCGTCCTCATCTCCAGCCACCTGCTCTCCGAGATCGAGCAGGTCTGCGATTCCGTCACGATTATCTCGCGGGGGCGGCGGGTGGCGCACGGCCCGGTGACGCAGGTCCTCGCCGGGCACGACAGGGGCGAGTTCCTGGTGCGCACGGCCGACCTCGACAGGGCGCACAGCGTGCTCTCCTCGTGCGGCATCACGGCACGGTTCGCCGACCACGCGCTCATCACCACCGGTGTGACCGACCCCGCGCTGATCACTGAAACGCTTGGCAGGGAAGGGTTGTGGCTCACCGAGCTGACCCCGCTCGGTCCGAACCTGGAGACGGTCTATCTTGATCTGACCGGTACCCGCCCCCGCGCCGGCCGTCTGTCCGAAGTGGAGGATGTCACCGCATCCGAACCGGACCTGCTGGAGATCGAGGTGACGCAGTCGTGAACCTGGTCCGAGCCGAGGCCGCCCGGATACTCGCGCGCCGCTTCACCCGGCTGATGGTGGTGGTCCTGCTCGCCACGTTCGTCGTGACGATCCTGGTGGTGCTGGGCAAGTCCAAGCAGCCCACCGAGGAGATGTGGGAGAACGCGCGCTCCATCGCGGCCAATGTGGAGAGCAGCCGGCGCTTGGAATACTCGACGTGCCTGCAAACGCACACGGCCGGTGAGTGTGAGGAGCTCAACCCGGATCGGGTGGTGCCGGAGAACTACCTGTGGGGGGTGTTCAACTTCGCCCGCGAGATCGGCGCGCTGGTCGCGTTCCTGACCGCCTTCCTTGCGTTCTTCGGTTTCCTTATCGCCGCTTCGTTCATCGGGTCGGAGTTGCACAGCGGCGGCGTGATCAACCTGCTGCTCTGGCGGCCCAACCGCGCGGCCGTTCTCGGCGCGAAGTTCGGTGTCGCCATGGCGTTCATCGCCGCTGTCTCGGTCGTCTTTTCAATCCTTTTCGTGGGTACCTTTTACGCGCTCGCGGGTGGGACAGGCTGGATCGGCGACGCCGACGTGCCCGGTTTCTGGAGTTCGCTTGCGCTGCTGTGCTTGCGCGGCATCGGCCTGGCCCTGATCGTGAGCGCTGTCGGGTTCGCAGTCGCCACCATCGCCCGCCACACCGCCGCCGCCCTCGGTGTGCTGTTCGGATACCTGGTCATCTGGGAGCTGGGCGCTCGCCTGATCGTCGAGACCCTGAACCTCAACAACAGCAACACCGGCCGCGACAGCTGGTTCCTCGCCTCGCACGTGTCCACGTGGATGGCGGGCCGCGACAACACCTACAGCCTGACGTCGTTCACCGACGCCGCACTGGTCTTCGCCGTCATCGTCGGCGGCTTGACGGCACTGGCCTTCACCACGTTTCGCCGTCGCGACATCACATAGGACTCCAGCCGCGTCAGTCCACAGTCGAGCCGAAGACCTCTTCGCGCACGGTGTCCAGGGCGGTCAGCAGGGCTCCGCGCAGCACGGGCTGCTCGACCACGGCGGTCACCACCACCTTCGGGCTCACCGGCGTGATCGCGGCGACCTCGTGCTGTACCCGTTCGGCAAGCGGTGTCCCGCCCGCGGCACCGATCTCCCCGGCGAGCACCACCAGCGGCGGGTCGAGCACCAGGCACGCCGACGCGACGCCCAGGGCCAGCCGCCGGGCCAGTTCGTCGAGCACCGGCCCGCCTTTCGTCCCGGCCGCGATGACGTTGCGGACCGCCTCGCCCGCCGTCGGTGCCCGGAATCCGTGTTCTCGCGCCACGGACCGGACCGCGTCGGCGGCGGCGATCTGCTGGAAGGCGCCTTTGCCGCGCCGCGAAACCTCGCGGGTGATCTCGGCGCCGGGCACGGGCAGGTACCCGATCTCGCCGGCCGCGCCGCTGAAGCCCCGGTGCAGCCGGCCGCCCAGCACGACGGCCAGGCCGATGCCGCCGCCGACCCAGACCAGCAGGAAGTCGCGGACGTCCCGGGCCGACCCGTTGTACGCCTCGGCGACCGCGGCAAGGTTGACGTCGTTCTCGAACAGGATGGTGGTGTGCAGGTCGTCCCGCAGGGCGGCGGCGAGGCCGCGGTGCCAGCGGGGCAGGTTCCAGGCGAAGACGATGTCGCCGGTCGCCGGGTCGACAAGGCCCGGGGTGCCGAGCACGATGCGGCGTACGTCGCCAAGCGGCGCGTCGGCCTGTTTCACCGCGCCGACGACCGCGTTGTGGACTAGCCCGACCGGGTCGTCGGTGTCGTGAATGGAGTGTTCGACCCGGCCGATGATGTCGCCGGTGATGTCGGCGCACGCGGCCACGACGTTGTCCTGGCCGACCTCCACGCCGACGACGTACGCGCTCGATGGCCGTACCGAGTAGAGCTGCGCGTTGGGTCCGCGCCCGCCGGCCTGCTCGCCGACCCGCTGGACGAGCCCGCGCTCCTCCAACCGTTCCACCAGCTGTGACGCGGTCACTTTGGACAATCCGGTCAACTCACCCAGTTGCGACCGGGTAAGGGGGCCGCGCGAAAGAAGGAGCTCCAGGGCCGCGCGGTCGTTGAGGGCACGCAGTAGTCTCGGGGTGCCGGGTTGGGACACAGCCATTGCTCATCCTCGGCTCTAGCTTTTAGTTAAGTTTCTTATTAGATTGGGTACCCTTAACGAGTACCCGCCGTAGCCTACAGGTCTAGAGGAGTGACCGTGACCATCGATCCGGGTCTGCGCCGATTGGCCATGCGGACGCTTCTTGCAGCTTTCCCCGGCCACACCGCGCCCGGCTGGGCGACCGATCTGGTCGAGCAGGGGCTTGCCGGTTACACACTCTTCGGGTTCAACATCGTCGATCATAAGCAGGTCGCCGAGCTCAGTGCGCAGCTACGCGCCGCCCGTTCCGACGTCATCCTCGCCATCGACGAGGAGGGCGGCGACGTGACCCGCCTTGCCCACCGCACCGGCAGCCCGTTCCCGGGCAACGCGGCCCTCGGCGCCATCGGCGACCTCGACCTGACCCGCCGGGTCTACCAGGCCATCGGCACCGAACTCGCCAGTCTCGGCCTCAACCTCAACCTCGCCCCGACGGTCGACGTCAACACCGCCACCGACAATCCGATCATCGGGACCCGCTCGTTCGGCGACGACCCGGTCAAGGTCGCCGAGCACGCCGCGGCCGCGGTCGCCGGGTTGCAGCAGGCCGGGGTTGCGGCCTGCGCCAAGCACTTCCCGGGCCACGGGGCGACCGTCACCGACTCCCATCTTGAACTCCCCACCGTCGACGTCACGCCCACGGTCCTGCGGCAGCGCGAACTCCCCCCGTTCGCCGCAGTCGTCGCCGCCGAGGCAAAAGCCATCATGACCGCGCACATCCGCGTCCCGGCGCTCACCGGCGACGACCCGGCAACGTTCAGCCGCGCGGTCCTGGTCGACCTGCTGCGCGGCGAGTTCGGCTTCACCGGCACCATCGTCACCGACGCCCTCGAGATGCAGGGCGCCGCGCGCAGCGCCGGCAGCACCGAGGCCGCCGCTGTCCGGGCGTTGCAGGCCGGGGCGGACCTGCTCTGCATCGGCGCCGAGGTCAACCTGGACCTCATCGAGCGGATAATCGTGTCCATTGTGGACGCAGTGAACGACGGCGCCATCCCCCTGCACCGCCTCGAAGAAGCCGCCTCTCGTTGTGCCTCATTAGCTTTTATGGGTACCCCCAAAATCTCTTCAAATCCTGCCCTCGGCTATGACGCGGCTCGCCGGGCAGTCATCGTGGAGGGGAGCCTCGAAGGTTTCGAGTCGCCGTTCGTGGTGCAGCTGTTCGCCGACCACACGCCCGCCGAGGGCAAGGTGCCGTGGGGTCTCGCGCCGCACCTCAACGGCACGCCGCAGATCGCCGTCGTCGCCGCCGAAACCACCGCCGAACAGCTTGTCCAAGCCGCCGCCGGCCGCCCGATCGTGCTGGTCGGACGGCACACCCACCGGTACCCCGCAACGCGCGAACTGGCCGAGAAACTCGCCGCGACGCACCCGCTGGCCGTGGTCGAGATGGGCTGGCCGTCATCGTGGAGGCCAAGCGGCGCAAGGGCTTTCGTCACCACCTACGGCGCCTCCCACGCCAACGGCCGAGCCGCCGCCCAGGTCCTCGGATTGACCCACTAGCCTCGGCGCGGCCCGACGGTGAGATCCTTGATGGCCGCGCTGTGGCCAAGCAGGATGGCCCTGACAGCACAAACAACCGACAGGAGGACTGATGGCAGGGCAGGAACCCGAGGTAAGCGAGGCAAGCCCGTGCTGAGACAGGTCGCGGAAGGTGTGCTGGTCCACGAGAGCGAGTTCGTTCAGAGCAACGCCATTGTCGTGCACGGCCGGGCCGGCGTGTTGCTCATCGACCCCGGGGTGCAGGACCAGGAAATTGCCTGCCTCGCGAACGACCTGTCCCAATCGGGCCAGACAGTCGTGGCAGGCTTCTCGACGCATCCGGATTGGGATCACCTCCTCTGGCACGCCCAGCTCGGCTCGGCCCCTCGTTACGGCACGGCCCGCTGCGCGGCCGCTGTCCGCGAACAGCTGTCCGACCCGGGGGCGAAGGCCGAGATAACCGCCCACCTGGCCGACACGGAAATCGCCGGGCAGGTCTCGCTGGACCATTACGGCCTCATCACCGCCCTGCCCGCCGAGACGGCGCAGATTCCATGGGATGGCCCGCAGGTCCGGATCATCGAGCATAAAGCGCACGCACCGGGCCACGCGGCGCTGTTCATCGAAGAACGCAGGGTTCTCGTCGCCGGCGACATGCTCTCTGACGTCTTCGTTCCGATGCTCGATCTGGACAGCACCTCCGACCCGGTCGAGGACTACCTCGCGGCGCTGCGGCTGCTGGAGGGCGTGGCGGGCGATGTCGATGTCGTCGTCCCCGGCCACGGGTCAGTCGGCGGAGCCGGTCAGGTACAAGCACGGATCGACCTGGATCGGGCGTACGTGCTCGCCTTGCGTGAGGGCCGTACTCCCGATGACCCGCGGATCGGCCCATCGGCCAAGCCCGGCTGGGAGTGGGTAAGCGATGTGCACAACGGGCAGGCCCAGCGCCTCGCCGAAAGAAACGGACAAGGCGGCAACTCGCCCTGACCGGCATCGACCTGCCCGGGGACGCCGCCGGCCGGCGGCGTCCCCGAGCGATTGCCGTCAGATGTCGCAGATGAGCGGCGGATCACACGGCGGTGGTGGGGGTGGTGGAGGAGGCGGCGGTGGTGGGTCGCCGAAGGTCCACGTCGCCCATACGAGGGCACCGGCGGCGTTGTGTATCACGAAGTTGCCGTCGTTGCCGAAGACCAGCCGCCCGCCCGGCGCGTGGGTGTTGGAGGCCCACAGTGCTTGCCAGGTCCGGGAATAGACGACGAGGTTGCCGTCGCCCTGGAACGCGGCGAACGCGCCGGGTGAGTGGGTGTTGCTGGCCCACAGCGGCAGCCCGGAAGGTGAGTAGATGACCAGGTTCCCGTCGCCCTGCATGACGAGGGTGCCGTTGCAGCCCCGGTACTGTTCGCCGGGCTCGAAGATCTCGGTGGCGAACCAGGTGTAGCCGCACTGTGGTTGCGGTGGTGGGGGTGGTGGAGTGCCCGGTGTGACCACCAGGAATTTCTGGTTGGACGCGCCGTGACAGTCCCACTGGTAAGCCGGTGCGCCGTCGTGGGGTGCGGCGGAGACGATGGTCAGGCAGCGTCCGGAGTGGACGTTGGCCAGGGTTACCACCTGGCCGTGTTGCGGTGGCGCGCTGAGGGCCCAGCGCTGGTTGCTGGCGCCGTGGCAGTCCCATTGCTGAGCCCTGCCGCCGTTGTCGAACCAGGCGCTTTCCATGTCGATGCACTTTTCGGAGTGGACCGGCTTGACGAAGTAGGCGCCGGTTCCGGTGGGTTCGAAGCGGAACTGCTGGTTCGCGCCGCCGTGGCAGGCCCACTGGACGAGCGCAGCGCCCCTGTCAGTCGACCAGCCGTACACGTCCAGGCACTTGCTGGAGTGCAGCGGGATCAGGCTGAACGCCGGCAGCGGTGGCGGCGGTGGCGGGTCGCCGAAGGTGCCGGTGTTCCATACCGCGACGCCCGCCTCGTTGTAGATGACGAGGTTGCCGTCGCCCTGGAACGCCAGCGATCCGTTGACGGCCAGGCCCGCGGTGTTGGATGACCAGAGCACTGCTCCCGATGGGGAAATGACGACGAGTTCGCCGGAGCCACGGAACTCGGCGTGCGCGCCGGGGTTGCCCGCGGTACCCGTCGACCAGAGTGCGCGCATGGATTCGCTGTAGATAACCAGGTTTCCGTCGCTCTGCATGCCGAACTTGCCCTTGGGCATCGTGCAGGCGTAGCCGTTCGGGAAGACGCTCAACCCTCGCCACACCTGCCCGCACACCGGCATCGGTGGCGGTGGCGGGCACGTCCCGTCGGGGATGTCGGTGATGTCGTCGCCGGGTACGGTGACCGCACCCGCCGTCGCGGTTGTCGGGGTCTTGAATCCACAGTTGACGACGTAGGTGCTGCCGGTGGCGGCATCCCGGAGCACGGTCCCGTCGGCCGGTGGCCCGTCCAGGGCGGCGATCTGGTTGGGGTCCAGCTTCAGCGGGGTGACCCCGGGCTGGTAGGAGTATCCGGCCGCGGCGATGTCGGCCGGGTCGGTGAACGGGAACAGCGCACCGCCCGCGGCCACGTAAACCGAGTTACTGGACATGTCGGCGATGAGAGTGCCGTTGCCGGGTGTGGGCGGAACGACGGACGTATCCCTGAACTTGAAGGCGCTTACCCGGGCGTAGGCATTGCGCAGAGCTTTGTGCCCCTCGCTGTTGGGATGGAACCAGCACACGGTCTCGGTGACTCCGCACTGGCTGTTTCCGGGGACGTTCACGCCATGGGTGTTGCGTCGCTTGCCGTTCCTGCTGTCCCTTGTGGGGCACACGTTGTGGTTGACCAGTGCTCTGGTCAGCCCGACATATCGGATCTTGCGGCCCTTGGCGGCCTCCTGCTTCACCACGTTGTGCAGACCGACGCCGAAGATGAAGCTGACCATGTCACCGGTACCCTCATCCGCCGCGACCAGGCCCGTGCTGCAGCCGCCAACGCCGAGGCGCGGGCCGTTGGTCGGGAAGATGAACGGGTACGCGATCACCTCTATGATCGCGTTCGGCGCGGCCTGGGCTATCCGCTGGTAAAGGTTCGCCAACCTCGGCATCAGGACGTCGAGCTGGTCGTTGAAAACGTCGAAGTGGTGCGGAAGGCAGCCGCTTGGCGGCGCGTCCTTCGAGTGTGTCGCGCCGTATTTCAGGGCGCAGGCAAGGATCTGGCCGAAGCCGACCAGATTGCCGTTGCGGATGTCGTTACCGCCCACCATGATCTGCACCGCTTTGGTGTGGAGCCCGAGCCCGACCGGCTCACCTCCGTTCGCCTCAGCCGCGGCGATCGCGTTGGTGATCTGCTGGTCCACATCGGCGATTTTTGCGCCGCTGCACGCCCAGTTCTGGAACGACGCCTGGCCACGGGCAAGTGTCAGGCTGGGTTTGTGGGCAAGCGCCACCCATGAGTTCAGCGAGACATGGCAGGCGTGGTTGGCCGCCGCGGTCGGCGAGAAGGCAGGGTCGGTGTTGAACGGCGGCGCCCCTTCCCCGGAGATGAACGAGTCGCCGAAGGCAACATCCCGGGCGCCCTTGATCCGGTCCGGCGGCGGCGGTGGCGCCGGGCACTCCGGCAACGCCGACTCCGGTGGCGACTCCGCCGGGAAGGGATCGGTGGCCAGCAGGCCGCGATAGGTCTGGCGCAGATCCGCGTAGTCCTCCGGCTGGGACCGCATGTTGGCGCAGATGTCGTCATTGGACATCCGTTGCTGGATGTCGACCGAGCCGGCGGTGCCGTTGCCGCCCTGGTTTCCGGTCCCGCCCTGGCTGCCGTCGAACGCGCTGATCCCGTCGAGTCCAGGGAATCCCTCCGCGTCGCTGGCGAATCCCGGAGACCCACCGGTCCCTCCGCCACCTCCGCGACCGCTCTGGCCGCCGCTGCCGCCGATCCCGCCATGCCCGCCGGCAGCATTGACCTGGATTCTGGCCGGATCGAAGCCGGGCGGGTAGGTTACCGCGACATCGCCACCGTTGCCGCCGGGACCGCCGTTGCCGCCGCGGCCACCGTTGCCGCCGTCCTTGCCGTGCCCGCCGTTGCCGCCGTTTCCGGGAATGAAGCAGGTGGAGGGGGAACCGGAGGCGACATTGCCGCCCCGGCCGCCACGGCCACCGCTACCGCCCGAGCCACCGTTGCCGCCGGGACCGCCCGTGCCACCGTTGCCGCCGTTGGCGAGGAGCACATAGCTGTCGGTGGAACCGTCGGGGATGTCAAGGGCGATGTCGGTGCCGTTGCCGCCGGGCTGGCCCATACCGCCGTCACGGCCATGACCGCCGGGGTTGCCGTCACCGCCGGCGGTGCCGTCGGTCGCGGATACGCAGAACACCTCGCCGCCGCTGGCATCCCGGCCGTCAACGCCTTCGGTGCCTGGCCGCCCTGACTCGCCGGATTCACCGGTGGGGCCGCTGCCGCCGTCCGCGCCACGGTGGTTGACCTCACCGGCTACCCCGACCGGGCCGCTGATGCCGTTAGCGCCGCTGATGCCGTTCGCGCTGCTGATGCCGTTCGCGCCGCGGTGGTTGATGGTGATGGGGGTACCGGGCGCGGCTGCCGTGACGCTGAGGCTCGTCGCGGGATACAGCCGCAGCGCGTGGTTGCCGCTGACGCGCAAGGTGGACGAGGAGAGCACGATCCGCTGCGCCACGATCGTGGTGTCACCGGCGAGCACCAGGTCGGCCGGCAATCGCACGGTCCCGCCGAGGATGGAGCCGCGGGCCGGTCCGGTCACCGACTTTTGGGGCACCGCCCGCGCCAGTTCGGCCAGTACGGAACCGAGCTTCGCACGCCACTCGCGTGCCCCGAGCCCGGCTGAAATCTGCTGTTCCCAACCGGCCATGCGGCCGTCGAGGCTTGGCCCGGCGGTCGCCGGGGCTGTGCCGCCGCCGGCCGCGACTCCCGTGACGCCGGCCGTGATTAAAGCGAGCGCGTGTGACAACAATCGTCGTCTGAACGGTTGCATGAACTCCTCCGCTGTGTTTGCCCGATCGGCAGTCGGGCGGCGCCTGATTGTCGTGTGGCGCGTTCACAGCGGGATAGATTATTCTCTATAACTCGATCAACCTGGTTGCGCTGTCCGGATTGGCCGGTCACGCCGCGGCGGTCCGCACCAATGTCCTGATCTGTCGCAATAGGACGGACAGGGCGGCAAGGTCCGCGCGGCTGCCTTCGACTTCGCCGATCGACCGCAGGGTCTGCCCGACGGCGGTCGCGTTGTGCTGCGCCCAGATCTGCACCCGGTCGGTGGCGGACCCGTCGGCGGGCGTGGCGGCAAGCACTTCCGCGGTCAGGGCGGCGAGCGCCGCGTACAGGTCGTAGCGCAATGCCATGCGCGCCAACGTCTGCCAGCGATCGTTGCGGGGCAGCAGGGAGATCTTGGTCAGGAGTTCGTCGACGCCCAGCTTTTCCGACAGGACGAAGTAGACGCCGGCCACCTCGTTGACGTCGCGGCCGGTCTTGAGCGACACCTCGACCACGTCCAGGAGGCCGAAACTATACAGGGTGTGCGTGCCGTGCATCGCCAGCTCGGCCGGAACCCCCAGCGCCACAAGACCTTCCCGATCCTCGACCAGGGCCTGCCGCTCGGAGCCGAGGAACAGCTCCTCCAGCCGCGGCATCAGCTCCGTCACGCCGGGCTTGAGCTTGGCGACCTCACCGGAGACGTCCATGGGCGAGCGGCGGTTCTGCAACAGCCAGCGCACGGCACGGTCGAGCAGCCGCCGCGCCTTGAGGTAGATGGCGGTCTGGGCCTCGGTGGGGACCAGGTTGTCGGTCGCCTCCACCGCCTCCCACAGCGACGGCAGGTCGAACACGTCACGCACGACGACGAACGCCCGCAACACATCCGCCGCCGTGGCGCCGGTCTCCTCGACCGCCCGGTGCACGAACGTGATCCCGCCCCGGTTGACCACCTCGTTGACGAGCACGGTGGTGACGATCTCGCGGTGCAGCGGGTGGGCCGCCATCAGCTGGGTCATGTGCCGCAGCGGGGTCGGGAAGTACCCGACGAGGGTCTGCATGGTCCACGGCTCGTCCGGCAGGTCGGAGTGGACGATCTCCTCCTCCAGCGCGATCTTCCCGTACGCCAGCAGCACCGCGAACTCGGGCGCGCACAAGCCTTCTCCAGCCTCGCCCCGCGCCACCAGCTCCTTGTCGCTGGGCAGCGCCTCCAGCGCCCGGTCGAGCCTGCCCGCCTTTACCATGTCTGTGATCAGGCGGCGATGCACCGGCAGCAGGGACAGCGACTGCGAGCGGGCGGTGCCGAGCGCGGTCGCCTGCTGGTAGTTGTCCTCCAGGACCAGTGCCGCGACCTCGTCGGTCATCTGGGCGAGCAGATGGTCGCGGTCCTCGACGTGGCTGTCCAGCAGGATCTTGATGTTGACCTCGTGGTCGGAGCAGTCGACACCGGCACTGTTGTCGATGAAGTCGGTGTAGATGCGGCCACCCGCACGGGCGAACTCGACCCGTCCCGCCTGGGTCAGGCCGAGGTTGCCGCCCTCGCCGACGACCTTGCAGCGCAGGTGCGCCCCGTTGACCCGGATCGAGTCGTTGGCCTTGTCGCCGACGTCCACATGCGACTCACGCGAAGCCTTGACATACGTGCCGATGCCGCCGTTCCACAGCAGGTCGACGGGGGCCAGCAGGATCGCCTTCATCAGCTCCGCCGGGCTCATCGCCTTGACCGTGTCGGCGAGCCCGAGCGCGGCACGCACCTGCGGCGAGATCGGGATCGACTTGGCCGTCCGCGGGAAGACCCCGCCACCCTCGGAGATCAGCGACTTGTCGTAGTCGTCCCAGGAGGAGCGCGGCAGCCCGAACATCCGCTTGCGCTCCACATAGGAGCGCTTCGCATCCGGTTGCGGGTCGAGGAAGATGTGCCGGTGGTCGAAGGCGGCAAGGAGCCGGATGTGTTCGGAGAGCAGCACGCCGTTGCCGAACACGTCGCCGGACATGTCACCCACGCCGACGACGGTGAAGTCCTCCTCCTCGATGTTGACTCCCATGTCGCGGAAGTGCCGCTTCACCGATTCCCACGCGCCGCGGGCGGTGATGCCCATCGCCTTGTGGTCGTAGCCGGCCGAGCCGCCCGACGCGAACGCGTCACCGAGCCAGAAGCCGTACGATTTCGAGATCTCGTTGGCGATGTCGGAGAACTTGGCCGTGCCCTTGTCCGCCGCGACAACGAGATACGGGTCGTCGCCGTCGTGGCGCACCACGTCGCGTGGCGGCACGACCTTGCCGGCGTCGAGGTTGTCGGTCACGTCCAGCAGCGCCGAGATGAACTTCTGGTAGCAGGCAACACCTTCGGCCTGATAGGCGTCACGGTCCGATGTGGACGGCGCCTGCTTGAGCACGAACCCGCCCTTGGAACCCACCGGCACGATCACGGCGTTCTTTACCATCTGTGCCTTGACCAGGCCCAGGACCTCGGTGCGGTAGTCGTCGCGCCGGTCCGACCAGCGCAGCCCGCCCCGCGCCACCGCGCCGAAGCGCAGGTGCACGCCCTCGAACCGCGGCGAGTACACGAAAATCTCGAACTTGGGGCGAGGCGCCGGCAGATCCGGGATCATCTGCGGGTTGAGCTTGAACGCCACGTACGACTTCGGGCGGCCGTCCGACGATCGCTGGTAGAACGAGGTGCGCAGCGTCGCCTGCATCAGCGTCAGGTAGTTCCGCAGGATCCTGTCCTGGTCGAGACTGTCCACATTGTCCAGCTGCCGCGCGATCGCCGACACCAGCTCCTTGGCCTGCACCTGGCGTTCGGCGTCGGCGAGCTGCAACCTGGGATCGAAACGCGTTTCAAACAGAGCCACCAATAGAGAAGCGATCTGGGGGTACCGGGTAAAGGTCGCTTCCATCGAGTCCTGTGAAAAGACCGTCCCAGCCTGCCGCAGGTACTTCGCATAGGCACGCAGCACCACGGCCTGCCGCCAGGTCAGCCCGGCCCGCAGCACCAGCTCGTTGAAGCCGTCGACCTCGGCCTCCCCTCGCCACGCCGCGGCGAAGGCGTTCTCCACGTGCGCCCGCACCTCGGCCAGCTCCCGCGCGTCCTCCGGCGGCTCCAGCCCGAAGTCGTACAGGTAAACGGTTGTGTCGTCCCTGCGGACCTCATACGGCCGCTCGTCGGTCACCTTGACGCCCAGCGAGTGCAGCACGGGCAGCACGGCGGACAGCTGCATCGGCTCACCGAAGCGGAAAACCTTGAACCGCACGCCGTTGTTCTGCGTCTTCTTACGGAACAGGTGCAGCTCCAGCTGGCCCGGCTCGTCGAGCAGCTCCAGCTTGGCAAGGTCCTGCACCGCCTCGTAGGGCAGGTGCCCGTCCTTGTACGTCTCGGGCAGCGCGTCGGTGTAGCGGACCGCGAGCCGCTTGGCCTGCTCGTCGCCGAGCTTGCGCTCCAGCACGAGCCGGAAGTCGTCGTCCCAGTTGCGGGTGGCGTCGCCGAGCTGCTCGGCGAGCAGGTCCACGTCGATCTCGCCGGGCGGGTTGGCCGGGTCGGTGCGCACGATGAAGTGGACCCGGGCAAGGTTGGACTCGCTGACCCGGGTGGTGTAGTCGACGCCGACGCCGTTCAGCTCGCGCAGCAGGATCTCCTGCATCGCCAGCCGGTGATGCGTGGTGAACCGGTCGCGAGGCAGGTAGACGAGCGCCGAGATGAACCGGCCGTAGGCGTCGCGGCGCAGGAACAGGCGCAGCTGCCGCCGCCCGGCCATGCGCAGCACGCCCGTGGACGCCTGGTACAGGTCGTCGGTGGTGATCTGGAACAGCTCGTCGCGGGGGTAGGTCTCCAGGATCTCCAGCAGGTCCTTGCCGGAGTGGCTGCGCGGGCTCAGGCCGGAACGCTCAAGGACGCTTGACACCTTGCGCCGGACCACGGGCAGGTCACGCACGCTGGTGCGGTACGCCGCCGACGAGAACAGGCCCAGGAAGCGGCGCTCACCGACGACGAAGCCGTTGCCGTCAAAGGTTTTGAAGCCGATGTAGTCGAGGTAGGCGTTGCGGTGCACGGTCGAGCGGGAGTTTGCCTTGGTGATGATGAGCAGCCGCTTCTCCAGCGCCTTGCGGTGCGCCTCAGGCGTCATCGAGGACAATATCCGCGGCGAGTCCTGCTCGCCGCGCAGGATGCCCAATCCGGTGCCGGGGATGGCGCGCAGGAACTCGTCGTCGCCTTCGTGGGAAAGCTCATACTCCCGGTACCCCAGAAAAGTAAAATGATCATCAGCGAGCCAGCGCAGCAGCTCGACCGAGTCGGTGATGTCCCGGTCAGGGACGGGAAGCTCAGCTGTGGCGATCTCGTCGGCCAGCGACAGGGCGCGGGCGCGCATCGCGGGCCAGTCCTTGACCGCGCGGCGCACGTCCTCGAGCACCTGCTCCAGATCCTCGGTGAGCGCCCGCTGCTCCTCCCGGTCGCGCACCGGATCGGTCTCCACCCGCATCCAGCTCTCGACGATGTCGTCGGGGATCGCGTCGTCCGGCTCCACATCGGCGCAGACCTCAAGCAGCTCACCGGTTTTCGGGTCGCGGCGGACCACCATCACCGGGTGCACCAGCATCTGCACGTCGAGGTTGCGGGCGGTCAGCGCCCCGGTGATCGAGTCGACGAGGAACGGCATGTCGTCGGTCACAAACTCGATCACGGTGTGCTGCTGGTCCGGTTCGGAGGACACCGAGATGCGCAGCTTCAGGTCGCCCGGCTGGCGCTTCCTGGCCAGCTCGCGGTGGCGGCGGGCGGCGTCGAGGACCCGCTCCGGGGTGAGATCGACAAGCTCCTCGTCCGGCGCGAAGCGCCAGTACCGCTGAACCAGCTGGGCGTCGGCTATCCCGTCACCAGGCTCTGACGAACTTACCGCCAGCGCCACCGCCGCCGCGATCAAGCTCTCGCCGTTGGGCAGGGCCTCCTCGAAATCGCCCTCTTCCAGGTCATCCTGGACCGGGCTCGCCTGCAGGCTACCCTTTGGATTGTCGGTCGATCTCGATGCAGACATGGAAAAGCCACTCCCCTCGCCCACGCCATTGTGGGACAGCTATGGGACTACAGTCCTCAGCCTAATCAGCAATGTGCCACAGATGGGAGTGTGGGGGTATCCGGTTGCCGCACTGTTGCGCTTCCGGATAACAATGGCCCGTGCATTCTTTTCGGAAAGTTTCAGTCTTCCTGCTGACCGCGGCCCTTGCCGCCGCAGGTGTCACCGCATGCTCCAAGGAGCAAGGGCCCGAGGATGCGCTCAAGACGTTCCTGGCCGGATGGGCGAAAGGCGATGTCGCTCAGTCCAAGATCATACAGACAAACGGGGAAAAGATCGAGGCCGGAAAGGTCAACGAGGAGATCAAGGCGCTTTCCGGCACGCTCTTCGACACCAAGCCCGAGCTTGGTGTGGCCAAGGTCAGCGAGAAGGATGGCCAGGCAACCGGCGAGGTCAACGTCCGCCAGCCCCTGCCCAACGGGCTGAGCTGGCCGTACCTGACCACGGTCAAGATGAGCAAGAGCAAAGACGCCTGGCAGATCATCTGGGAGCCGACCGCGATCCACCCGCAGCTGAGCCGCGGTGACAGGCTGGAGACCCGCCGCGTCAACCAGGCCCGCGGCCCGATCGTCGGCGCCACCGGCGAAGAGATCATGACGATGCGCCCGGTCGTGGTCGTCGGCATCTGGCCGGCCAAGGCGACCGGCCCCAAGGACAAGCTGGTCAGCGACCTGACCAAGGCACTCGCGCCGGTCTTCAAATTGGAGAACAGCGCCGACCTGCTCAACCGCGTCAACGACCCCAAGAACGCCGACCAGTTCATCGAGGTCGTCTCGCTGCGCCAGGAGCGCTACATCGCGGTCAAGCCGCAGCTGCAGGCCCTGAGCGGGGCATTCTTCCGCGAGGAGCAGCGCATGCTCGCCGAGAGCGCCACCTTCGCCAGCGCCGTCCTCGGCCGGGTCGGACCGGTCACCAAAGAGATCATGGATGCCAACCCTGGCGTCTACGCGACCACCGACCAGGTCGGCCAAGGCGGGCTCCAGCAGAAGCACGACAAGACCCTTCGGGGTACCCCCGGGATAAAGGTTGTCATAGCGAGAAAAGCGCCGGATGGGACGACGCAGGAGTCGGTGCTGCACACCATCGAGCCCAAGGCCGGCACGCCACTGAAGACCACCATCGACCCCAAGACCCAGCGCGCCGCAGAGGCGGCGCTGGAGCGGATGGGGCGCAACGGCTCCCTGGTCGCCATCAAGGTCTCCGACGGCTCGATCCTCGCCGCCGCCAACAACAAGGTGAACTACAACATGGCGTTCACCGCACAGGTCCCGCCCGGGTCGACGTTCAAGGCCGTGACCGCCCTCGGGCTGCTCGACACCGGCAAGGTCACCGCCGACCAGGGTGTAGCCTGCCCCGAACTGTTCAACGTCGCCGGGCGACCGCCGATCAAGAACGCGCACAACTTCTCCATCCCCGGCAGCCCGCCGTTCCGCGACGACTTCGCCCGCTCCTGCAACACCGCGTTCGCCTCGCTCGCGCCGCAACTGGGCGGGGACGGGCTCGCCAAGGCGGGCACCATGGTCGGCCTCGGCCAGCCGTGGGACCTCGGGCTGGACGCCAACAGCGGCAAGGTCTCCCAGAACGGCGACCCGGGCGAGCAGGCCGCCGCCTCGTTCGGCCAGGGCACCACCACCGTCAGCCCGCTGGCCATGGCCGGTGTCGCCGCCGCGATCGCCCGCGGCCAGTGGAAGCAGCCCAAGCTGGTGCTGGATCCCGCGCCCGCCAGCCCCGCCGCCGACGGCCCGGCGCTCAAACCGTCCACAGTGGACCCGCTGCGCCAGATGATGCGGCAGGTCGTGACGGCAGGCACCGCATCGTCGCTGTCGTCATGGTCGGGGTTGCACGGCAAGACCGGAACAGCCGAATTCATCACCGGTCAGCCCGACCGCACCCACGCCTGGTTCATCGGCTGGTCCGGGGACATAGCGTTCGCCGTGTTCGTGGAAGAAGGAGGCGCCCCCAGCGACACCGCCCTGCCCATCACCGACGCCTTCCTGAAGGGCCTGTAACCGCTGGCTACACCTGGCTACGTCTGGCTACACCCTAGTCATGACTTCGCCTCGCTCAGTACGGTTCGATGCCGAGGTGCTGATGCGCCTTGACCGGTTCGTCAAAGCGCATCCCGGCACCTCGTCATCGTCGGTCGCCAACATGTTCATCGACGAGTCCCTGCGGGCATACGAGCACCCCGGCATCACGTTCCGGCCCGGGCCGACCGGGCGGCGGGCTGCGATCTCCGGTGGCCCGGACGTGTGGGAGGTGATCGGTGCGTTCAAGGCGATCCGTGCAGAGTCGCCGAATCTGGCGGGTGAAGCACTCTTGGGCGAGTTGGTTGAGGTCACGGGCCTGAGCAGGGAGCAGGCGCAGACCGCCCTGCACTACTACGCCGCCTATCCCGGCGAGATAGACGAACGGATCGCCGCCAACGACGAGGAAGCCGAGCGCCAGGAGCAACTCTGGCAAGCCGAACGCCGCCTCCTGGACGGGCCCGATCTGTGAGCGGTCTACTGCTCGACCAGATGTATCCTCCGTCGTTGGGTCAGAAGTTGCGCGCCGCAGGACTCGATACCCTTGCGGCGCTTGACATTGAAGTCGGATTGGCGTCGCGGTCGGACTCCGACGTGCTGGCATGGGCCGCACGAAACGAGCGATGTCTCGTCACGGAGAACGTCAGAGACTTCGTTCCGCTGGCCTCGACAATGCCCCATGCCGGCATCATCCTTGTGCTCGCCCGCCGGTATCCGCGAACGGGCAGTGGGCTCGCACGCCTTACCACCGCGTTGACTGACCTTTTGAAATCGGCGAAGCACCCGGGCCGGGCGAGGTCGCCTGGCTCGGATCCATCTTGTGACGCGTAGACTTTTGCCATGGCTGATGCGCTGATGAATGCCAAGTTGCCCGCGGGCCCACTCAGGCCCGAAGATATGTCGCGCATCGACCTCGAGGTGCCTTTTGAGATCAGCGACGGAAAGCTGGAGATCATGACGCCGCCCAGCCCATGGCACGAGTTCACTGCTGACCAGATCAAGCAGGTGCTCGGCGGGCACTTTCCGTCCGCCACCGGTGATGTGCCCGTGCCGATCGGCAATAACGGACGCCGCCCGGATGTCATGGCATTGATGCTGACCAGGGAGGACATCCTTCGGCAGCGGCTGCAGTCGTTCAAGCCGGAAATGATAGCTGTCGCCGTCGAGGTCATCTCGCACGACGGGGACAGGTGGCGGGACAAGGTGTCGGTCGACCGCGACCGGGAGGTCAAGTTCCACGAATACGCCGAGGCGGGTATCCCGGAGTACTGGATCGTCGACGAAGATCCAGAGGACCCGACCGACGCTCTGGTCGAGATCTACCACCTGCATGGCGAGCGATACACGCCGGCGCTGCTCACCAAGCTGTCTCAGCTGACCAGTGGGACGGTGCGGCTACCCAAGCGGTGACGGCGTGGGCCTGTTGCGACGCAACAGGTAGGCCAGGCCCAGGAAGGGCAGGACGAGCGGGATGTAGCCGTAGCCCTGACCGAACTTCGACCAGACCGTCGCGTCCGGGAAGGCCTCGGGCAGGGCAAGGCTCGCGGCGCCGACGGCCAGTACCCCGACCAGCTCGATGGAGCAGCAGACGAGTGCGAGCGTGCGTCCCCGGGCGCCGCGCGCGAGCCCGACCGTAGCCAGGATGTAGATCAGGCCGGCGAACAGTGACAGCAGGTAGGCCACGGGTGCGGTGTCGAACCTGGTGACGATCTGGACGGTGGCGCGGGCAGTTGCCGACAGGGCGAAGACCCCGTAGACGAAGGTCAGGAGACGCCCCATACCTGCCCCATCCGTAGTACCAGCACGGGCATGATCAGGGCGGCGATGCCGACGATGAGGCTGCCGTACCGGGTCGGCTCCAACCGGGCCAACGCCCAGGCGGCCGGCGGGAGCAGGACCGCCGTCAAGCTGTACCCGATGAAGGTCACCGGGTCCGCGGGCGCCCATCGCGGGATGGCCTGCGCGATCAGCACCACCACCGTCAGTGTCACCAGGGCGGTGCCGATGAGCTGGGCTCGGTCGGGTTTGCGGCCCAGCGCCGCGGCCACCAGCGCCCACGCCGAAAGCAACAGCGCCAGGATGGTCGCCACGGTCGACAGCACAGAGGACATGCAGCGCACCTTATCTGCCACCTTGCGCACCCTTGTCCGGCGGGCTTATGGTCAACACTTATCGGTCCTTATGACCGTCCGTATTATCGGAGGTGCCCACCTGTGTTGACCCGCAGACAATTTGGAGTCGGAGCCGCCGCCTCGATGGCCGTCGTGCTCGGCGTTGGGAAAGAAAGCGCCGCGGCAGGCTACGACTACTCCACCCGCGAGACCTTCGACCTGTTCGACACCGTGTTCCACGGCAGCGGCGCGGTCGGGCAGCCGACCGACAACAACGAGCACGGCGGTCTGGCCTGGGGACAGTCCTATGTGCTTGCCGGTTTCATCCGCATGTACGAGGCGTACCGCGACACCCACTACCTCGACCGGTTCATCGCCAACGCCGACCTGGTACTCGCCAACCGCGACTCGCAGCGGGGCGTCACCGACTACCGCGGGCTGTCCCTTCCGGCGTGGCGGGCCACACACCCGTACACGGTGGGCAAGGTCGTGCTGCGCGACGCTGGCGGCGCACCCGTGCTTGAGGTGCGCAGCGCGCTCAGCTATGCCGACGATGCCGTCGCCATCGTGCGCGCCGGCGCGGTCGAGGGCCGCTTCACACTTGAGGTCCGCAATAACCGGACTTCACGGACGGCCGTATTTGCCGACCTGACTTTGGACCCCGCCTCGCCCGACTATGCGGTGAAGCGCATCTTCGACGCGTACCCGACCCCGACGATGGTGACGGCAAAGGACGTCGGCGGCGGGACCATGCCCGCCCTCGGCACGTTCGCGCTCGCCTCCGAGCCGGTCATCTTCACCGTGCACACCGGCATGATCACGTACCCCCTCGCTTCCTTTGCCCGCCTTGTGAATCAGAGCCCGACGCTTCGCGCCAACGCGCGCTACAG
>DASUXL010000131.1:0-2211 GCA_036377915.1 Candidatus Limnocylindrales bacterium | reverse complement strand
TGACTGACCGCCTTTGGAGTGCATCGAGGAGTGCTTGCAGGCCTTGTTGTCCGAGCAGTAGGAGCAGCGCAATGCCTACCCCCCGATGATCTGCAGCAGGGTAGAGATGACGAGTTCCCTGCGGCTGGCTGCCCACGCGATTCGCAGTCCCCGCAGGGTGAGTCGGGGAAGTGCCCAGACGCGGACCTTTCTGTCTTCAGCTGCCTGGATGTCGTAGATGGTCACCGGACCGGTGTCTTCGTCCCCGGCTTCGGGACCAACGACGAATTGGCTCATGCGGCATGTCTGCCGAAAGCACTTGCCATCGCCGCACTGGGAAAGGCAGGTATGCGGGATTCGAAACCTACGTTCACGTACCTTGCTGACGGTCTGCACAGGTTGCTACCTATGCAGACCGTGAGAAAGGTCAAGTCCTGAGCGTCCTGTAAATCGGTGGCCTGGCTGATCATGCTGCAACGCTTCTGCGGCGGTTGGTGTTGCGGTTGTCGGTGTCTGCTGGTGGCGGGTCGAGGCCGAGCTGGGCACGCAGCAGGGTGAGCTGGTGGCGTTCCAGGTCGCTGATCGAGACCCGGCACCAGCGGTCGGCGGCGCGGATCATGGTGGCGAACACCAGCTTCATCGCCGACTTCTCATCTCCGAACCGGCCGACTACCTTTGTGCGCCGCCGTTCCTCGACAAACGACCGCTCCGCCAGGTTGGTTGTCCGCACCCGGATGCGGTGACGGACCGGCACCCGGTGGATCGCCAACAGCGCCTCCAGGTCGTCTTCGAGGCAGGCCACCGCCGCCGGGAACTGCTGCCGAAAGGTGTTGGCCAGCCGGTCCGCGGCCGCGCGGGCGGCGTCCAGGGTGGGGGCGTCGCGGACGGCGTAGAGGTGCGCCATCATCTCCGAGGCGGCCTCGTCGGGTAGCTTGGCGCGGATGTTAGCCAGCCGGTGGAACCAGCACCGGATCCGGATCGATGCCGGGAAGCACACCCGGATCGCCTTGACCAGCCCGGGCGCGCCGTCGGAGGTGACCGTGGTCGGCATCCGCAGTCCGCGGCCCAGCAGGGAGCGGAAGAACTCGGTCCAGCACGCCTCGGACTCCTTGTTGCCCACCGCCAGATGCAGCAGGTGCTTGCCGCCGTCGGAGGCGATTCCCCAACCGACCAGCAGTGCCTCCTTTGCCCCGTGCCGGCGCAGCGACTCAAACACCGCGTCGACGAACAGATACTCCACCTCGATGCCGGACAGATCGCGGGTGATGAACGCCTGGTAGTCCTCCCACAGCCGATCGGTGATCTCGCTGACCGCACTCTTGGAGATCAGCAGCTCCCCGGTCGCGTCACGGAACGCGTCCTCGACATCACGGGTGGACAAGCCCCGGGCGTACATCTCGTTGACCAGCGACTCCAGCACCTCGCTATTGCCGTCCAGAAAGCCCATTAGGCTCGATCGGAACGGCTCGCCCGTGCCGCGGACCTGCGGCACCGCGACATCGACGAACCCCTCCGCGGTGCGCAGCCGACCCCGCTCATAGCCGTTGCGCGACCCGACCTGGTCCTCGCCGCGGCGATCGTAGCGGCCCCGGCCGCCCAGGAAGTCGCGCTGCTCACCCTCCACTAGTTCCTGCACCACCAGCCGGGTCACGATCTCCACCAGGGCGGAGACGATGTTGGTCTCGCGGTCGGTGCCGCCCGCGAGCAACCCCTGCAGCTGCTCACGAGCGATCACGGACGGGGCTACCCTTCTCATCGGCCTGCTCCTTCAATCGTCGGTTCCTATCACCCGACATGATCGAGCAGGCCACCTCCATTTACAGGAACGTTAGGACGCCACCCGTGAGAAACCCACGTGAACGTAGGTTTCGTCATCAGCGAGTCGTAGGTTTCGTCCTAGACGAGTCAGGCGCGGTGGATGGCGATGTCTCCGGAGGCCGTACGCGCCCGCAGCGTGAGATACGGCTCATCAGGTCCCGGCTGGGTGGTCGGCTGGAGGCCGATACGGATGTCTCCGGATACAGAGCTGAGGTCCAGCCAAGCGGGCAGGTTGTCGGCTACGCCGACCGTCAAGGAGCCGGAAGCCGAGCGCAGATCGACCGAGCCGTTCGTCGCAGAGACGGCAATATCACCCGAACCGGAATTGGCCTGGAGATTGGCACCTCTCAGGGACCTCACGACCACTTCGCCGGAACCGGACTTTGCCGTGATGGGGCAACTCACCTCGCCGAC
>DASUXL010000130.1:0-2850 GCA_036377915.1 Candidatus Limnocylindrales bacterium | reverse complement strand
GCGGTGCCCGGACAGTCCGGCGCCGCAGCCCCCGGAGCGGACCAGCTCAGGCCGCTGCGGCATCGTCTGATCGTCTCTGCCCTGCTGTCGGCACCGGTGATCGCGATGGCCATGGCGCCCGCACTGCAGTTCACCTACTGGCAGTGGCTGTCACTGACGCTGGCCGCCCCGGTGGTGGCGTGGGGTGCGTTCCCCTTCCACCGTGCGGCGTGGACGAACGCCCGCCACGGCGCCGCCACCATGGACACTCTCATCTCGGTGGGCACCCTCGCCGCGATGGCGTGGTCGCTGTGGGCACTCTTCCTCGGCACCGCCGGCGAGCCCGGCATGACGCACCCCTTCGAGCTGTCCATCGGCCGCACCGACGGCGCCGGGAACATCTACCTCGAGGCCGCGGCCGGGGTGACGACGTTCATCCTGGCCGGCCGCTACTTCGAAGCCCGTTCCAAGCGCCGGGCCGGCGCCGCGCTGAAGGCGCTGCTGGAGCTCGGAGCCAAAGAGGTCACCGTGCTGCGCGACGGCCGCGAGGAGCGGATCCCCACCGCACAGCTTGCTGTCGGCGACCGGTTCCTGGCCCGTCCCGGCGAGAAGATCGCCACCGACGGACGGGTGGTCGAAGGCTCATCGGCCGTGGACGCGTCCATGCTGACCGGCGAATCCGTGCCCGTCGAGGTCACCGTCGGCGACGCGGTGACCGGCGCGACCCTCAATGCCGGTGGCCGCCTGGTCGTCGAGGCCACCCGGGTCGGCGCCGACACCCAGCTCGCCCGCATGGCTCAGCTCGTGGAGGACGCACAGAACGGCAAGGCCGCCGCGCAACGCCTGGCCGACCGGATCTCCGCGGTTTTCGTCCCCGTCGTCATCGCGCTGGCACTCGGCACGCTCGGCTTCTGGCTGGGCAACGGTGCCGGACTGACCGCCGCCTTCACCGCCGCCGTCGCCGTCCTCATCATCGCCTGCCCCTGCGCTCTCGGACTGGCCACGCCCACTGCGTTGCTGGTCGGCACCGGGCGCGGCGCTCAGCTCGGCATCCTCATCAAGGGGCCCGAGGTGCTGGAGAACACCCGCAAGGCCGACACCATCGTCCTGGACAAGACCGGCACCGTCACCACAGGGAAGATGACGTTGTTCACCGTCCACACCGCCGAGGGCACAACCGAGGAGGACGTGCTGCGGCTCGCCGGTGCTCTGGAGAACGCCTCCGAGCACCCCATCGCCCAGGCCGTCGCCGGCGGTGCCACCGAACGTGTCGGAAGCCTCTCCACCCCGGAGGACTTCGTCAACGTGCCTGGACTCGGCGTCCAGGGTGTCGTCGACGGTCACGCCGTCCTCGTCGGACGGGAGAAGCTGTTGGAGGAGCGGGCGATTTTCCTGCCGGACGCGCTGTCGCAGGCGAAGACGGAGGCGGAGAAGGCCGGTCGTACTGCGATCACCGTCGCCTGGGACGGAGAAGCCCGCGCCGTGCTCGAAGTTGCCGACGCAGTCAAGGAGACCAGCGCCGAAGCGATCCGTGGCCTTCGCGCCCTCGGCCTGACTCCCATCCTCCTCACCGGCGACAATGAGGCCGTGGCCAGGAGCGTCGCCGACGAGGTGGGTGTCGACGAGGTCATCGCGGAAGTCATGCCGCAGGACAAGGTCGACGTCGTCAAGCGGCTTCAGGGCGAGGGCAAGTCGGTCGCCATGGTCGGTGACGGCGTCAACGACGCCGCCGCCCTCGCGCAAGCCGATCTTGGCCTGGCCATGGGCACCGGCACCGATGCTGCCATCGAAGCCAGCGATCTCACGCTGGTCCGGGGCGATCTGAAGGTCGCCGTGGACGCCATCCGCCTGTCCCGCAGGACCCTCGGCACCATCAAGTCCAACTTCGGGTGGGCCTTCGGCTACAACGTCCTCGCTCTGCCCCTGGCCGCCGCCGGTCTCCTCAACCCGATGATCGCCGGGGCAGCCATGGCCTTCTCCTCCGTCTCCGTGGTCGCCAACAGCCTCCGGCTGCGCACCTTCCGCGCAATGGACTGACGGCTCGCACGGCCCCCGGCGTCTGCTCGCTGCGATCCGGCAGGGGAACGCGAGCACGCCTTGCGACGGCACCTCAAGGACGCGGATTCGCCTGCGTACGTGGCAAGACCATGGGCGTTGTCGGAACCCGCCTGAGCCACTCGACTTCTTGAGCCCGCCCAGGGGCAGGCGTGATCACCCTCGGGGTAGTCCCGGTGCGCCGCCGACGGAAGCGTGGTGGTGCGTGCGAAGGCGCTGCGGAGATGGGGAGTCCGCGTGCACATCCGGTGGTATGGAATGTGCGGGCGCCGCACCCGGTATGCATCGATGGCGGGCAGAATGTGCGGGGACAGTGAGGCTGATGGTCACCTGGCCTGCTCAGGGTGGTGTCCGGGGCCGGGGGTGTTCATCGCGGTGAGGGGGCGTGGTCGTGGCAGCGGGGAGTGTGCCGAGACCGATACTGCGTTTGCTCATACCGGCGGGGGCGACGGAGGTCAGGTCGGGACTGAGTCGTGCCCAGTCCTTCATGGTTCTGGCCACCTTGCTCTATCGTGCGAGCCATCTGACCGCCGCTGTCATGGCGGTCGCCAAGTACCAGCGGGACCGGCCCCTGCAGTACGCCATGCTTGCCGTGGCGGTGGGGCTGAGCGTACTGGGCTACGGCGCGGCGCTGCGGAACGGCTGGTTCGACCGGTGGCACGTCTGGGCGGACGTCCTGGTCGTCGGGTGCGTGTTGCCGTTTGTACTGTGGGCGTGGGGCGGAGTGCCGGACCCCTCCACCATCGGGTGGGCGATGCTGCTCGGTGGGTCGGCCAGCGCCACTGCGGCCATTGCTCTGGAACGGTTCCACGTTCC
>DASUXL010000129.1:0-11795 GCA_036377915.1 Candidatus Limnocylindrales bacterium | reverse complement strand
TTGACTTCCAGATGGCCGGCGCCCGCCTGCTCAAGCAGCTTGATCAGCTCGTAGCCGTAGCGGTGTCCGGTGCTCAGGACCGACAGCACGGCCAGCTCCACAGTGCCGCGGGCCAGCTCCCGGCGTAGTCGGCCGACCGTGGTTGTTGCTGCGAGCTCCGGCACACGAACATCGTAGAACCCGATACCTTGTCATACAAGGTATCGGCGACGAGAAGTAGCGCCCTTGACAACATTGCCCGCGCCTCAATACGTTTAACATGTTGGTTAAGTGAAGGGGGGTTTGGGTGGCCGGCACCGATCAGCTCAGCGCGGTGTTCTCGGCACTCGCGGACCCGACTCGACGGGCGATCATCGCGTCTACCGAGCCTTCACCGATCCCGACCACTTGGCGGCGTGGTGGGGCCCGATCGGCAACTCACTGCCGCGCGATGAGATGGAATTCGACGTGCGCCCGGGCGGCTTTCAGCGGTGGACGGAGGTCTTTGCGGCCGAACCCGAGCTTCGCGTTCACATCTACGTCGACCTCACCGACGTCGCCGACGGCGAGCTGCTCGAGGGCGTCATACACGTCAGTGGCCGGCTGCCGGAGGGCATCGAGCCGTACGAGACCAGATTCCGGGTCGAGTTCCACGATGAGGCCGACGGACGCACGCGACTGGAGATCCGCCAGTGGCTCCCCGAACACCTGAAGGCTCCCAGCAAGGAGGGTTGGCGCCAAGCGTTCACCAAGCTGGACGCCACGCTTGTTGCTGTTCCAGACCGTTACTGATCATCGAGAGGTAGAGGCATGGCAAAGCTGATTTACGTGACGAACGTGTCGCTTGACGGCTACATCGAGGACGAACGCGGCGCGTTCGACTGGTTCCCGGTCGACGACGAGTATTTCGCGTTCACCACCGACCTCCTGCGGTCTGTGGGCACGTTTCTCTACGGGCGGCGACTGTACGAGGCGATGGCCGTCTGGGAGACCGACGCCGCTCTGGCCGCGCGGTCCGACCTCATGGCCGACTTCGCGAGCGCCTGGCAGGCGGCGAGCAAAGTCGTCTACTCCACGACCCTCGCCGCGGTGTCAACTGCCGACACCCGACTCGAACGCCGTTTCGACCCCGCCGCGGTAAAGGAGCTGAAGGCCACGGCCAGCAGCGATCTCACCGTAGGAGGTGCCAACCTCGCGACGCAGGCCTTCAAGGCCGGGCTGGTCGACGAGTGCCAGCTGTTCGTCTGGCCCATTGTCGTCGGCGGGGGCAAACCAGGGCTGCCAACCGGCGTGCGCGCCGACCTCGAGCTCCTCGATGAGCGCCGATTCGAAAACGGCCCCATACACCTCCGCTACCGCATTCTGGGACAGTAGCCGGCAGCCCGATTCGCTTGGGGATCAACGAGTCAAGGCGAGTAGTTCGTCGATCGCCGGCTCCGGACCGCCATAGGTGAGGTACGCGATGGCAAACATTGGTGCCATCACCCGGCTCCAGGCATACAGCCTGTCCCCGTCGAGCCCGCACGCGGTGGCCACCCGCTCGCAACGGGTCTCGACACCCTCGTGTCCGGCACCGGCCACCACATAGTCGACGGCGTCGAAGCACGGATCGCCTATGCACGCCTTCGGATCGATCGCGACCAGACCCCGTGCCGGGCCGCCGTCCAGGGCGTTGCCGAGGTGCAGATCGCCGTGCAACAACACGAGCGTGGCCTGAGTGTCCAGCAGCTTCTCGCAGCGCGCTATCGCCCGCCGCCAGGCGGCCTGGTCGATCCGTGCACCGATGGCCGGTTCGGACAGCCTCCGGCCGATCCGGACGAAAGCCTCCTCACATCGACCGCGCAGATCCCAAGGCCATTGCGCGGGCGGGGCCACGGCGTGGAGTGCGGCAAGCAACTCTCCCCACAGCCGCGGCAATGACTCCTTTGGCATGTCTTCGGCTTCGGTACCGGGTAGGACCTCCTCCAACACCATCGCCCCGCCCTCCGCGCCGGCGGACAACACGGCCGGCACCCGACCCGATGACGCGAACACGCGCAGCATCTCCACCTGCTTGGTCAAAAGTGCCCGATCCGGGCTGAGCTTGAGAACCGCCGGCGTTCCGTCAGGCCACTGGCAGCGCATGACCAGAGATGAAGCACCACTGTCGAACAGCTCACCGAGTACGAGTCCCCACCGGGAGGCCATCCGCGCAGCGAGGGTCGGGACCTCGGCGATCCACCCCTCAACCTCGGGACCGAATCGACTCACCAACCGCGCCCGCACCTCTGCCATGTCCACCGCGGTAGTTTGCACCCGAACTCGCGCAGATTTCTTCGGTACCGTGTCGATCCGCGGGCCGCTCGTTCGACGAGTGGGGTGCGAGGGCCGAGAGGCGGCCCCGCCGAAGAGGAGAACACGATGCCGAAGTACATGCTGATCATGCGAGGCACCGATGAGTCGAACGCGGCCCTGATGGCCAGGTTCGAAGAGCTGGCGGGCAAGACGTACAACTACATCGAGGAGCTGGTCAAGGCCGGCGTGTTCGTCGCGGCCGAAGGGCTCGACGAAGCCGGCCAAAGCGTCGTGGTCGACTTCAGCGGCGAGACCCCGGTGGTCACGGACGGGCCGTACGGCGAGACCAAGGAACTGTTCGGGGGCTACTTCCTGCTCGATGTCGCCTCGAAGCAGGAGGCTGTCGAGTGGGCCAAGCGGATCCCGGCGGTCACCGGATCCAAGATCGAGGTCAGGCGGGTGGCCGGGGACGACGAGATGCCGCAGGACAACAAGCGGTCCGTCGAGGAACGGGTCCGGAGCGAGAGCACCGGCCGGATCTGATGGGTACGGCCGACGTCGAGGCTGTCTGGCGGATCGAGTCGGCGCGGATCGTGGCCGCGCTGACCCGGTACACCGGCGACTTCGGGCTGGCCGAGGACGCCGCCCAGGAGGCCGTGGCCGAGGCGCTGGTGTCATGGCCGCTCACCTGCCCGGCCAATCCGGCCGGCTGGCTGATGGCCACGGCCCGGCGGCGGGCCATCGACGCGCTCCGCCGCCGCAGCGTCCTGCAGGACCGGCACGCCCTGCTGGCGGCTGAACCGGTGGTCGACGAGGACATCGACCCCGACCGGATCGACGACGACATCCTGGCGCTGATGTTCATCAGCTGCCACCCGGTGCTCTCCCCCGAGTCCCGGGTGGCGCTGACCCTGCGCGTAGTCGGCGGCCTGTCCACCGAACAGATCGCCCGCGCGTTCCTGGTACCCGTGCCGACCGTGCAGGCCCGCATCACCCGGGCGAAGAAGACGATCGCGGCGGCCGGGGTGCCGTTCGAACTGCCGCCGGCCGGTGAGCGCCGGGAACGGCTGGGCGGCGTGCTCAGCGTCATCTACGTGATCTTCACCGAGGGGTCGACGGCCACGTCGGGCGACCGGCTGCTACGCCCCGACGTCGCGTACGAGGCGATCCGGCTGGCCCGCACGCTGGCCGCGCTGCAGCCGGACGAGCCGGAGGTGCACGGCCTGCTCGCGCTGTGCGAGCTGACGGCCGCGCGGTTTCCGGCCCGGACCGGCCCGGATGGTTCGCCGATCCTGCTGGCGGACCAGGACCGGCGGCGGTGGGACTTCTCGGCGGTCCGCCGCGGGCTGGCCGCGCTGGCCAAGGCGTCGGTTCGCGGGCTCGGCCCCTACGGCCTGCAGGCTGCGATCGCCGCCGCCCACGCGTCGGCGCCGTCGGTGGAGGCGACCGACTGGGACCGGATCGTGGTGCTCTACGAGGCGCTTGGCCGGGTCGCGCCCTCGCCTGTGGTCGAGCTAAACCGGGCCGTCGCCGTGGCTATGGCCTCGGGTCCGGAGCAAGCCCTGGCCATGGTGGACGAGCTGATCGCGTTGGACCGGCTGCCCGGTTCGCATTTGGTTCCGTCCGTACGCGGTGAGCTGCTTGCCCGGCTCGGACGGCGGCAGGAGGCGCGCGCCGAGCTGGAGCTGGCCGCCCGGCTGTGCGCCAACCAGCGCGAACGCTCGGTGCTGCTGCGCAAGGCGGCCGCGCTGGGCTGACTTGTCCAGCGCGGCCGCTCGCTCCACTTTGCACGGAGGGCGCGGCGCCCCTCGCCCGGGGTGCCGCGCCCTGTATTGATGATGATGCTTCTATCTATTCGTTCGCTACTCCGCGGTGCAGCCGGTGAAGGTAGGGAGGGCGCCGCCTGCGGGGCGGTTCGCCTGGAATCCCCACTGGGTGCTTTGCCCCGCCGCGAGGTTGCCGTTGTAGCTGACGTTTGTCGCGGTGCGGTTGGCTCCGCTGGCAGGCGTGATTGTCGCGTTCCAGCTACCGACGATCGTGTCGGCGGCGTTCATCGTGAAGGGGATCGACCAGCCGGACCGCGGACCGTTCACCGTCACGTACGCCACGTAGCCAACCTGCCACGAGTCGAAGCGGTAGGTGCAGGTGCCGCCCGTGCCGCCGCCGGATGTCGTGACGTTGGTGATGGGTGAGTAGGGGCCAGGCCCGGCGCTGTTGGTGGCCCGGACCCGGTAGCGGTAGGTGGTGTTGGCCGCCAGACCGCTGTCGTTGAACGTCGTCGTGGTAGAGGTACCGACCTGGGTGAAGGTGGTGCTGGTGGCTCCGGTGGCCCGCTCGATCTGGTAGTTGGTCACCGTGCCGGAAGCGGCCGGCCAGCTCAGGGTCAGCGAGCTGGCGGTCACGTTGGACGTCGTGGGAGTTCCCGGCGCACCGGGTACCTGCCCTGTCCCTCCACCGGTGGTGACGTTGGTGATGGGTGAGTAGGGGCCAGGCCCGGCGCTGTTGGTGGCCCGGACCCGGTAGCGGTAGGTGGTGTTGGCCGCCAGACCGCTGTCGTTGAACGTCGTCGTGGTCGAGGTACCCACTTGGGTGAACGCGGTACTGGTGGCTCCGGTGGCCCGCTCGATCTGGTAGTTGGTCACCGTGCCGGAAGCGGCCGGCCAGCTCAGGGTCAGCGAGCTGGCGGTCACGTTCGAGGCGACCGGGGTACCCGGCGCGCCCGGAACCTGCGGGTTCGGGCTGCCGCCGAGCGCGGTGTTGACCGCGGCATATGCCGGCTTCTGCTGGAAGCTCGCGTTCCACAGCAGCGCGGCGGCCTCGTTGCCACCGCCGCAGCAGCTGTTCGGCAGCCACGAGTTACCGTCGTCGATTCCCCAGGTGGTGATGCCGTCACACGCGGCGACCGCGCGGCAGGCGTTCACTACCGTGGTGTAGTTCTGGGCCTGGGTCTGCAGCTCCTGGGCGTCCGCGGGGAGCGGGATACGGATGTCGAGCTCGGTGATCCGTACGTTGAGGCCCAGGTTGGCGAAGCGCTGCATGTTCTGAACGAAGTCACCCGGGATCTGGTTGATCACCAGGTGCGCCTGGAACCCGACGCAGGTGATCGGCACACCCTGGGACAGCAGACTCTGCACCAGGTTGAACAGCGCGGTGGACTTCGCGTTGATACCGTCGATGCTGTAGTCGTTGATGCACAGGTCGGCGTTCGCGTCGGCCGCGCGGGCGAACCGGAAGGCGTCGGCGATGTAGCTGACGCCCAATGTGTTGAACCAGAACGATGTGCGCATCGCCCCGTTGTTGTCGGAGATGGCCTCGTTCACGACGTCCCATGAGACGACCGCGGGGTTGCTGGCGTACCGGCCGACCAGTGCGGTGATGTGCTCCTGCATCTCAGCTCGCATCGCCGTCGCCGACAGGCCCTGCACGTAGCCTGGCGTCTGGCTGTGCCACACCAGCGTGTGGCCGTGCACTTGCTGGCCATTGGCCTGCGCGAACGCGACGATGCCGTCGCCTGGCGCGAAGTTGTACTGGTCGTCGTTGGGCTCGACGGACTCCCACTTCATCACGTTCTCGGCCGTGACCTGGTTGAACTCGGTCGCGGCCAGGTTGCGATAGGTGGCGTTGCTACCCGACGTGCAGGTCGCCGTGTTGTTGCACAACAGCGAGGCATTGGCCGCGTAACCGATGAAGCGGTTTGCCGTACCCGCCGCATCGCGCAGGGCGGCTTGGGCAGGCGCGGCGATCATCACCGCTCCGAGGGCGCCCACGATGACGGCGGCGAGCCCCAAGGAGATGGTCCGCAGACGAGGGCGCCGCCGAGATGACCTAGCGACGCTTTGTTGGATAACTTGCAGCATGCTTCCCTCCGGGAACGGATCCGGCCTGGGCGAGCTGGTGGACCTGGGAGCGCTTCCATCTCGGCGGGCCTGAGGATGGTTTTGAGTTATCGGTTGGGGCGGGACAGAGCGCGTACTGGCCAACGTCGGTGTGTAAGGCCAAGACCGCGCTCTTTTGCGAGCGATGACCATCGACATCGAACGACAGCTATTCGATGGATGACGTCACCGACGCCTGCCCTGCCCTGAGTGTGTAGAGCAATATCGAACTAGTCAAGTCATTGGATTAGCCCAAAGGGATACCGCCTCGTGATCCACACGGGGCGGTATCCCTTGGTGTTGCTGGGTCGTTACGTTGTGTCAGGTTTCGTCGGAGGCGTCGTAGTCGGCGGGAACCTTGTACGGGGCAGATCTTGCCGTGGCCGGAGTCACCGTCGGGTCCGGTGGCCGCTTCAGGTGATGGTTCGTGATGGCCTGGTATGCCGCGACGACGGCCAGGAGGCGTTCCTCCCCGAACGGTGGCGCTCCGAGGATCGCGCCTCGCGGCACCGTCAGCCCGGTGGTCGTGTCGACTCCCATCCCGTAGGGGAATGCCAATAGCGGCAAGCCAACCCCGTCGAAGACGGTACCGATCAGGAATACGTGGCACTTGTCGAAGATCTGGGTCAGGATCAGGTTCAGGAACTGGTATCTGGCCTGGAGCATCTTCATGTAGTTGTCCGAGCTGCGGAACATCCCGTTGAGGAAGCCGGTCAGCCGGTCCGCGAACAGCCTTACGTCCTGCTTCAGGAACGGCAGGAACATGTTGGTGCCCTCGCCGGCCGTACTCGACAGTTCCGAGCCAAGCTCCCAGCCGGCCGGGTACGGGATCTCCTTGAGCGTGCAGCCCACCTTGGACAGATCTGTCAGCAATTGTTGGCGTAGGGCGAGCGTCTCGGGGTTGGTCGTCGTCAAATAGTCCGACGGGTACCCGACCGTGGTTGCCCAGCGGACCCGCGGCTTGTTCCGCGATGTGTGCACCGTTGCTGCCAAAACTAGGTTGGGTACCGGTGGCATGCCGAGGGTTCGCGGATCGTTCGGGTCGGGCCCGGCAAACGACTGCAGCATGATGGCCGCGTCCATCGCATCGCGTGCAAGCGGTCCGGGGTGGTCGCGGGTGAACGTGAGCGGAATGATGCCGTACAGCGAGGCCCGGCCGAAGGTGGGCTTGAGCCCGGTCAGGTTCTGCGCTCCGGACGGGCTGGTGATGGAGCCTCCGGTCTGGGTACCGGTGCCTGAGGTAGCGAGCCGGGCCGCGACCGCCGTCGCCGTACCGCCGGATGACCCGCTCGGGCTGTATCTGATGTCGTCGGGGGTCCATGCGTTGCGTGTGGTCGCCGTGCCATCGGGCAGGCGCGCGCGACCGGACGCGAGCGGGCCCATCGCCGCCTTTCCCATCATGAACGCCCCGGCCTTCATCAGGCGAGCGTGCACAGTGGAGTCATATGGGGGTACGAAGCCCGCGTACACGGGTGACATCGCCGTCGTGGGAATGCCTTTGGTGTAGAAGTTGTCCTTCTCCGCGGTAAGGATGCCGGCCAGCGGGGTACTCCAGCCGCCGATTTCAGCTTGTGGGCCGCGTCGAGCAGGTCCGCCGGCGGCGTGCGCCACAGGTATGCCTGATAGATGTCCTCGTACCTGGTGATGCGGTCGAGGTAAGCCTCGACCAGGTCGACCGGCTTGAGCAGCTTGCGCCGGAACGCCGCGGCCGCCTCGCTGATCGTCAGCTCGGTCGGATCGGCCAGCGCCTCGGGCCGGATCGTTCTGGCGTAAGCGGTTTCCCAGACACCGGAGCCGTTCGCCTGGGCCGGACCGGCGAAGGTGGCCGAGGCGAGTGCGCCCGCCCCGGCCGCCGCGGCCCAGACACCGGCCATGCGCGACAGGAACCAGCGCCGGTCGACCGTCGTGTCTTGGGGAGGCGGGGTTGCGGAATCGGTCATGGTTCGTACACCCCCGTCCAGATGGACATCGGGGAGGGATAGAGCACAGCGAGATGGCCCTGCTGGTCCGGTACATGGTTGGCGTAGGTGACCTCGCCGCGGAGGGTACTGCGCGCATTGGCCATCACCCGGGTCTGGTCCATCGGGGCGGCCGGGTCGTTCTCGGGCAGAACGGAGATGTCGATGCCGACCAGCGCGAACCTGGTCCGGATGTAGCTGTCCAGCTCGGCGTCGGTGGGGGGTGGTGGGATAGCCATGGTGGAGTCAACCGCTTGCCAGTTTCAACCAATTCAAGTTCATCGTTACAAGGCCGTAAACAAGAACGCACATGCCGGCCGCGTGCGGATCCCGGCGCGCTCGTGAACCTCCGGTAAACCCCTTGCGTGATAACCATCAGCAGGCTGACTCGTGTCCGAATGCTCGATCCGCAGAAAGGAGCCGCACATGCGTGGTCTGCAGTTGATGCGAAGCCGATCCGCCCACCGATCCTCGCGGTTGTACCGATACCTCGTCTCCTCCCTTACCGCCCTGACTGTGCTAGCCGTACCGGCCGCCGCGTCGGCCGCGAACGGCTTCACCGAGCAGGTTGCCTCTGCCCGCTGGCTGATCCCGTTCCAGTGCCCGGACGGCTCCATGGCCGCCGACGGCCGCATGATCGTGGAGACGCTCAACTTCATCGAGGCGGGAACGACGCCCAACCCCAGTCCGCCCCTGAGAGTCGCGTTGGTGGGCCAGTGCCCGGACGGCACGTTCAGCTGGGGCGTCGTACGTGCGGCGCCAACGCAATTCGACCAGGACCTCAAGAACGTCATTGCCGTTGGCACGTTCGCGGACGTGCGGGACAACCGGGGTGCGTTGCACACGGTTACGGTCGACGCCCGCTGGACCGGGATAGGGCCGATCGTCACCACGGTCAACGTGCCTGGGTCCAAACGCAAGCAGCGCTTGGCGACCGCGACCGCGACGATAACCTTCGACGGCAACCTACTCGTCGACGGTCCCTCCAACTTCCCGTTCCCCGAACCGTTCATCCGAATCGATATAGAGAAGTAGCTCGGGTGATAGCAGGGCCTGCCGGCCAGGCTCAGCCGGGCGGAGTGAGCCGGTAGACCAGTCCGGCGTCGTCGTCGGTGAGGTAGATCGATCCGTCCGGCCCAGGTACGGCGGTGACGCTGCGACCCCACCGGGAGCCATCGTCGTTCTGGAATCCCGTGACGAGTTCTCTCGCCGCTCCAAGCGTTTTCGTCGCGGCATCCCAGCGGCTATATGCGACATACGGCGGGCGGGGCGGCTGCCTGTTCCAGGAGCCGTGCGCCGTGATCAGCGCCCCGTCCTTGAGGGAATTGGGCAGGGCGGAGCCATGGGTGAAGGCGAGCCCGAGTGGGGCGCTGTGGGCGGGCAGGCCGACCATGGTGGTGCCGATACGGCTACAGTCCAGCGCGGCGCCGTCCGGATTGTTGACCGGATCGTTCACGTACGGCAGGTCGGTGAGGTTGGGGCGGCCGCGGGAGTCGGGCACGCAGTACGGCCAGCCCAGGTCGGTGCCTGGCGTGATGCGCGAGACCTGCTCGTTGGGGTGGTCGTTGATGTACTCCCGGACTGTCTGCCCGTACTGGCCGGCATTGTCGCGGAACGGGTACGGCTGGTTGTCGGCGTGGTTGACCGCGACGAACAGGGTGCCGTCGGGCGCGACGGCCAGCCCGAACCCGTTGCGGACGCCGGTCGCGACCGTCCGGTTGCCCGTCCCGTCGAGCCCGACCTGGGCGACGATGGCGCGCTGCGGTTTCGACGTGCGGTCGGTCGGGCTACGGTTGGTGGCCGAGCCGAGGCTGTAGTACACGGCGCCGCCGGCGATCGCGACCGCCTTGCTCCCGTGGCCTCCGCCGGGCAGCCCGTCGATAATCACCCGCCGGTTGCTCACTTTGCCGTCGGCGTAGTCGAAGGCGACAAGGCGAGTCTCCTCGCCGACGATGAGGACCGGCTTGCCGCCGTACTCGGCGAACGCGACTCCTTGCGGGTTGTCAAGCCCGCCCAGCAACGTCGCCACTGCCGGGGCCCGCCCGGCCGCGGCCGGCGTGAGGATCGCCAGCACGCCGCGGTCGCCGGCCGAGACGACCAGTCGCCCATCCGGCGTCCAGGTCGCCAAGCGCGCGTCGGGCACGTTGGCCCACACCTGCGCGGTCCACCCGGCCGGCAGGTTCAGCGAGCGCCCACGCGCGGCGCCGCCGTCGGCTCCTTCGGCCACGCCCAGCCGCACCGGCGACAGCGGGCCGATCTCTGCCGGCGACGACGGACCGGACGAACCGGCAGCCGGCGGTGACGCCGACGGCAGGCCGGACCCTTCCACGCCGGCATCATCGGTGCAGGCACCCAGTCCCAGCGCCAACGTCGCGGCCGTCGCGGCCGCCGCGATCCTGCGGGCTCTTCCCCGCAAGATCCGCCCGCCCGGCTCGGCTGTCCGTGTTCGCATGTGCTCGACGGTAGTTGCTCGGTCGATCGGGAGCCAGGTTGCGCCATTACCTCCCAGCAGGTTCCAAGTCAGGTGCCCGGTCAGACGTGGTGGTGCTTCTTCTTGCGCCACCACCAGACTCCCACGACGGCCGCGACCGCGACCGCAGCGGCAACCGGTGCGGCCGGCCACCACCGTGGGCCGCCCGTCGCCCCGCCGGCCGGGGCACTCACCCCGGCCGGTGGGGTTTGCGGCGCAAGGGCGTGGACGGTGATGGTCGCGGCGCCCGGGTTGGGCTCGGGCGAGGTGACCGTGACCTCCCACCGGCCGGGGGTGAGCAGGTGGCCGCTGCTGTAGAAGCCGCGGCCCTCCATGGACGCAGCGAGTTGCGTCGGTCCGACGCTCCTGCCGGACTCGCCGGCGGCGGTGAGGACGAGCCGGAGTGTCTCGGCCGGATGCCCGTCCTTCTGGTACACGGCCTGCACGGTGACACCGCCCGCGCCGTCTCCGGCAACGGTCAGTGTCACCGGACCGCCGTGCAGCCACATCGGTACCGCCAGCATGAGCGACAGGAGGACGCTCATCGAAGCGCCACCCGCGTGGGATCACCGGCCTGCCAGCCACCCTTGGCCGCGTTGGGCGAGCCGCCGAGCCGCGCGATCATTGCGTCCGCGTCACGCACGAGGACCGCACGCACCTCCTCGTTGGGTACCAGCGCGGCGTCGGCGGCCAGCGCCCGGAATGCCTTGAGCTGGACGATGGCCTTCGCGTCGTTGCCCGCCGCCTCGGCCTTGCGCGCCGCGCTGAGCTTGGCCGTCAACTGCTTGTGCGCGTTGGCCGACAGCCAGCCGGTCGCCTTGAACCGGTCCAGCAGTGCCTGCATGTCGCGCAAGGACGTGCTGACGAAGAAGCGTACCGACGTGGTGGTGACGTTGCCCGCGTTGTCCGTTGCGGTGACGACCAGCTCGTGCAGGCCGAGGTTCAGTTCGAACATCGCTTGCAGGGTGCCGCTTTGGTACGACCTACCGTCGAGTGTGCCGATCGTGCTCGCTATGCCGGACAACGGATCGACAGCCTGGAACGTGACCCGCACATCCTGGCTGTCGCCGTACAACTGCCCGTCGGCCAGACCGGACACGATCACCGTCGGGCGTACCCCGTCAATCTTGAGGATCGCCGACTTGAGCGTCTCGACGTTGCCTGCCGCATCCGTAGCGCGGTAAAGCAACTCATGCTCGCCGTCCCCGCTGACCGGAACCGGTGCGGTGTAAGGGGTCC
>DASUXL010000128.1:0-5609 GCA_036377915.1 Candidatus Limnocylindrales bacterium | reverse complement strand
CATGGCTGGTCAGGTAGTACGCCTCAGCGTGGTATCCCATTTACGGCTCCCCAACGAAGGGCGTCATCTGCCACGCGCCGTCCGCGCCGCGCCAGTGCACCCGCAGTGTCTGTCCAGGCTTGAGGATAGTCCCCACCGTCTGATCACATCCAAGCCGCTCCAAGCAGGGACCGGAAGGATTGTTGATGACCAGATCGGCGTCGTCGATGCCTTCGTTGGCCATGCGCCCGGCGAATTTTTGCTCGGCGTGATGGGCGTTGCCTGAGCGGTAGGGGATTCCTCGCTCGCGCAGCCGGTCGTTGACCGCATCGATCTGATCCGCATCGTCGCGCTTGTTGCCGCTTCGCGTCGAGTATTCGTTGCCGTTGGAGTCCATCCCACGGCCGTAGGTGGTCCGGTCCCCGTTCGCCCCGTGCCTCGGCATGCCGCCGTCGAGGGCGTCGCGGTCGAAGTTCGGCGCGCCCGCTCGCGGGTTCGCTTGCCGCAGCCTGTGCAGGTCGATGTCGTCGAGCTTCTTGCCCTGCTTTATGAGCTTCTTCAGCGGCTCAAGCAGGCCCAGTTTCTCCGCGTGCTTGAGGATGTCCTCCGCCGGTACCCGCCTTCTGCCGGTCATGGGGGTACGCCTCCCCGTGATCGTTATACGTAAATATTTGAGTATCTACGCTAACACGGGCGCGCAAGAGGGCTTGAAAACAATGGTGGCGCCGGATCTTGTAGATCCGGCGCCACCAATCACTTGCTAGCGGTTACAGGCCACGGCACTGTCCGGTGACGACTCCGGAGACCGTGTTGGGTGCGCCGCCGTTCGTCGGCGGCGGCTGGTTTCCGGTACACATCAGGGCTCCGACGATGGTGTTGCCGGAGACCAGGATGGGTGTCGTGCCGGTGTTGTTGCCGGTCAACGTGACCAGCCCGGTGACGTGGTTGCCGACCAGGGACAGCTTGGCGGTCCCCGATTGCAGCCTCACCGCCCCGACGACCGTCGTCTCCGTCAGGTCGATGGTGGCCGCGCCCTGGCCGAACAGCGCCGCGTCGATGGTGGCGCCGTTGGCGTGCAGGCTGGCACCGGCGTTGACGGTGACCAGGCCGGTGACGGTGGAGCCGTAGGCGAGGCAGGTCAGGCCGGACCGCACGACGAGCAGGCCGGCGTGGTCGCCGGTGATTGTCCGGTCGCAGGTCTGGTCGGTGACCGTGACCTTGACCGGCACCCCGACCACCGGACTGTCCGGATCGTTGCCGCTGACGCAGAGGTTTGCCTCGTGGACGCCGGGCGCCAGCCCGGTGGAGTCGACGATGACGGTCACCTCGCTCGTGCCACCCGCCGGGGTGACACCCTCCGGAGTGGACACACGCAACCATGGCACGTCGGCCGGTTCGTCACACGGCTGTACCCGCTCGATCTCGCTGATCATCCGGACGCCCGGACTGGCGAGCTTCGTGGCGACCAGCGCCGTGCCCCGGTCGATCTCGTGGACTCCGCCGCTGTTGCTGGTCAGGATGTTGCCGTTGCCAAGCGGGTAGACGCCCCGGTTGCTGGCGACCCCGGTGTACCGGCCGATCAGCGCACCGTTCGGGTCGGTTTCCCAAACCCCTGCGGGGCTTGAGAACGCGGCCGTGAGCACGTTGCCGTTGGCCTGGCGGTACATCTGCTGCGGGAAGTTGATGTCGCCGTTCCAGGTGGACAGCGGCTGCCCCGAGTGGTCGAAGCGGTAGATGTTGCCGCCGCTGGCCGCGACGAGCAGGTCGGTCTCGCGGAACACCAGATACCAGGGTCCGCTTATCCCGCCCGCCCCGGGAGCGATGAAGTCGCGCAGGTAGTTTCCGGCGGAGTCGAACTCGACCACCTTGTTACCGGTCGCCGACGTCACGAGCAGCGTGCCCCACGGCGAGATGACCATGCCGCGGATGTTGCCCATGATGGCGGTGTTCTCCCCGCCCGCCGGTGCGAGCACGCCCTTGAACTCACCCTCGAGGCTGAACGAGTAGACGACGTTCTCCGACTGGGAGGACACCAGGAACCCGTCCTGCGCCTGGTTGAGGATGATGTGCGTGGTCGTGCCCAGGCTCTGCGGGTAGGTGATGAAGGCCGGGTCGACGAGGTCGCCGGTCTGCGGGTCGAACGCCGCGACGCCTGGCAGCGACGTGTTGGGTACCAGCAGAACGCCGTCCCGCAACAGATCGCTCCGCTTAGCATCCAAAGTGGACGCTGCTTCGACCGGTGCCTCACCGATGCTCCATTGCAGCGGCGCGGTGCCGGTGTTGCCGATGGTCATGCGGGTACCTGTCACCGTGCCCGCCGGTTGGGTCATGGTGACCTCGTCCGGCAACACCATCGTCGGCAGATCAAGCACGACAAGGGTTACCGCCACCGCCACCTTCGGCTTGGCCGGGTCGTTGCTTGACACGCATAGGGTTCCGCTCAACCGTCCCGGCGACTTGCCACCGGAGTTGAGGGTGACCCGCACCTGCGTGGTCCCGCCCGCCGCGAGGGTCCCCGACGTGACATTGACCGAAAGCCAGTCGAGGTCCGCCGGCGCATCGCACGAGGCGCCCTCGGCCACGCTCCATTCGAGCACGCCGTTGCCGGTGTTGCGGATGGTCACGCCCCGCTCGGCGGTGCGGCCGGGCTTCAGCGACACCTCGATGTTCGTCGGGTCGACGCCGATCGCCGGCGCCACCGGGATCACCGCGACGGGGTAGTGCACGCTGGCGATCGGTTTGCCGCCGGCGTGGCTGCCGCTTGTCGCCAGGCGCAGGTCGGCGAAGGCCCAGGCCCCGCCGGAACTCTGGGTGACATTGACCGTGATTGTCAGCTGCTGGCTGGCGCCGGGTGCGAGGGTGAACGTCGAAGGGCTCACCGTCGCGGTCATTCCGGCCGGGACCGACACCGACGCGGTGTAGCTCGCAACCGTGTCGGCGACGCTGGTCACCGTCCGCGTCCACGCGCATGCCTGGTTGCACTGGCGGTTGACGAGGTACGGCACGTTCAGCGTGCGCGGGTTGCCACCGGTCGCCGGGTTGGCGGCGAGCATGTTGGCGTAGGACTCGTCCATCACGAGCCCGACCCGCCCGGCCGCCTCCAGGTCGATCCGGCCCGCGCCGACGTCGAGCGGGTTGGCGGGCGCGCCGTCCTGCCGCCGGATGCCTTCCGGATCGGCCGTTCCGGCCAGCGCCGCCCGGATCTGCGCCGGGGACCAGGCCGGGTGCATGGCGCGCATCAGCGCTCCGGCCCCGGCAACGTGCGGCGAGGCCATTGACGTGCCGCGGATCAGGTTGTACTGCAACGGGTTGCCGCTGACTTCCCGGTACGCGGCGAGGATGTTCACTCCCGGCGCGCCGAACGTCGGTGCCAGCAGGTCGAAGTCGCTCGGCCCGCGGGAGCTGAACCACGCGACGGTGTCCGCCTCGCTGGCGTCGCGCACCAGCTGGGTGCTGGCGCCAAGCCTCACCCGCACCGGGTCGGTGGTCCCGGTGGCCAAGGCCTGCAACGTTTCCCCGTGTGTCTGCCGCACGCTGATCGCTGGGATCGTGGTGCTCTGCACGTCGGAGAGGAAGACCGGCGGACCGGATTCGCGCTCGAACAGCACCGCGGCGACGGCACCCGCGTTGGCGGCGTTGGTTATCTTGGTCGCGACGACACAGGTACCCGTTGGAATCAAAGCGATCGCACCGGTGAGCGAACCCGCCGGGAACGCGTTGCAGCCGGTGGAGTTGCCCACCTCACCCGAGTAGCGCAGATCGGCCTCGATGGGGCTGGTGTTGCCGGGGCCGAAGCCCGGCCAGCCGGTGACCTCCAAAGTGGACGGCGAGAGCACCGACAGCGTCTTGGCATAGGTGCGATCCGTCGTGGTCGCCGCGGTCGAGGCGTTCCACGGCGCGGTGTGCGCGACCGTCCCGGCGCCCGGGCCGCTGTTGCCCGCGGAGGTGGCAACGAAGATGCCGGCGCCGAAGGCTTCGAGGAAGGCGCGGCTGATCGAGTTGGACCACGGTGCGTCCGCGCCCGAGATGGAATAGTTGAGCACGTCCACGCCATCGGCGATGGCCTGGTTGATGCCGGCGAGGATGGCCGTGGTCGGGCAGGTCTCGATGCAGACGCGATAGGTGACGAGGTTGGCGCGCGGCGCGACGCCCTGCGCTGTCCGGGTGAACTCGTCCGGGCCGTACCGCAGCGTCACCGGATGCCGGTTGCCGGCGGCGGTGGAGGCGGTGTGGCTGCCGTGGCCGTTGGTGTCGCGGGCCGAGTTGCCCGTCACGAAGCTATACGCCCCAACGAGTTTGTCGTTGCAGATGGGGTCGTGGTTGGGGTGCGCCGGAGCACAGACGCCCAGGTACCTGCCGTACGGGTTGGTGTGGGTGTAGCCCTCGCCGTCGGTGGCGGCGAACGACGGATGCCGCGGGTTGATCCCGCTGTCGAGCATGCCGACGATCACGCCTTCACCGCGGGTCGCGAGCTCCGGGCCGGTGTCGCCGTCCCAGATCGCGGGGGTACCGATCAGGTCGTGACTGGCATCGGTCGTGAGCTCGTAAACCTTGTCCGGATCCACCGCCGCGACACCGTCAACGCCCTCGATCCGGGCCGCCTCGGCGGCGTCGGCCTTGATGACGATGGCGTTGAGCACGTTGCGGAAGCCCGCCTCGATGGCGACCTGGCGGCCGAGCCGCTCGCCGATGAGTTCGGCGACTTCGGACTGGCGGGCGGCGAGGCGTTCATTCTCGGCCCGCGCCGCCACCGAGGCGACGTTGACAGCTCCGGACCTGGCCTGCTGGGCGGCGAGCGACGGCTCGGCCAGCCTGACTATCCACAAACCAGTGTCTGAAGTGGATGAGGACTCCGCATTTGCCGGACCGGTGAATGTCACCGCGCCGGCTGTTACGGCAACAAAGATGGCTAAGTAACGTTTCAAGGGACGAAAGATGGGCATGACGCAACTCCTCCCCGGGGAATGATCGGAAACGTTACGTCAGCCGGGGAGAACGGTCAATGAGCGGCGAGTGGCAATCGGACCCAGAAAGTGGCACCGCCGCCCGGAGTGGCGGTGTGGCCGACGGTCCCGCCGTGCGCGTGCACCAGCGCCTTCACAATGGACAGTCCGAGCCCTGAGCCGGAGGCCGGGGAGCGGGAGTGGTCGCGCGCCCGGGCCGGGTCGACGCGGTAGAAGCGTTCGAAGACCCGATTCCCGTGGCCGGCCTCGATTCCGGGGCCTTCGTCGACGACTTCGAGCAGGGCGTGGCCGTCGCACACACCGACCCTCACCAGCACGGGCGTCCCATCCGGAGTGTGCGTCAGGGCGTTGTTGACGAGGTTGGTGACGACTTGCCGCAGCCGGTCCTCGTCGCCGACGACCACCGGGTCGGCCTCGCCCAGAATCTCCAGACTTACCGGCTTTCCGTCGATTGTGTCGGCCGCTATGGGTACCAAATCAACCTGCTCCGAACGCAAAGGACGCTCCTCGTCCAGCCGCGCCAGCAGCAGCAGGTCTTCGACCAGCAGCCCCATCCGCGTCGCTTCGGACTCGATGCGTTCGATGAGCGCCGAGACCTCTTGCGGGTCGGTGACGGCGCCCTGCCGGTGCAGCTCGGCCAGCCCGCGGATGCCGGTCAGCGGGGTG
>DASUXL010000127.1:0-2841 GCA_036377915.1 Candidatus Limnocylindrales bacterium | reverse complement strand
ACTTGATGGAGCCGACGGCCAGCGCTCTGGATCCTGCCGCGGACCCGGTCCCCGCGGCCGCGCTCCACCTCGGCCATATGCGGACCGAGGAACGCCAGCCAGAAGCGCAGATAGGGGTCGGAGACCCGGTAGCGCTTACCTGCATCGGCCCTGCGCGGCAAGGGGATTGAGGGAACGCGGTGCTGCCAGGACACGCGCGTGGCCCGTGCTTCTGCCCCGGATAGCTGCCGGTTCCGCGAGCGGGTGGACGTGTCAAGGGGCGCGGAGCGCCCACGTCGTGGCGCCGGAGGCGCCCTTGACTCGGCCTCCCGGGAGTGGATCATGGGGCGGGCCCGGGGTGGGAAGCCTGTGGGTGTGGCCCGCTAGGCCCGGTGGGTGTGGCTGGTCGGCTGAGAGGGGTTCCTTCCGTCGTTCTTGTGTGTGGCCCCGGCGTGAGGGTCGATCAGGGGACGAAGAGACGACCAGGCTTACCTAGGTCCGCGGGCCTTGTCCGGCCCGGTGACATGATGATGGATTGGGTGTCCCCCCGCCTGCGGGGGGATGCGGCCGCTCATTCTTTGCAGGCCGTCCGCTGCCCTGCGCGGCAGGGCGGTAGCGGGCTGACAGCGCCCTGGCGGGAGCTGGCCGCGGGGTTCCCCATCGGGTGAGGTTGGCGTGGTTCGCCTACCCGGGTCGGCGTTCACGGCCGTGGCCACCGGGGCGCCGGTCAGGCCGTGGTGAGCGCGTCGTCGCCGAGCTCGGCGAGGATGTGGCTGGCCTGCCGGACGATCTTGCGGGCTTCGGAGATCGCGGCGCGCTTGCCGTCGATGCGCTGCTTGACCCGGGCGTAGTAGCCGTGGTCGGGAGCGCTCGCGCGGGCGTGGGTCTTGCCGGCCTCATAGACGCACCAGCGCAGCACCGCCGGTCCCTGCCGGGACAGGTGCCCGGGTGCCCGTTTGCCGTCGGAGGAGCGCACGGTCACGTCCAGGCCGGTGAACCGGACCGCCTTGCGGGCCGAGGAGAACCGGCCCGCCCCACCCAGCCAGCAGGTCAACGCCAGCGCGGTGATCGGCCCCACCCCGTACAGCCGGGCGGCGAGCACCCTCGCGCCCCTCAGACCCCTGGCGGCGTGCAGCAGCTGCCGGCGTACCGCCTCCAGGTGCTCCTCCAGGGTGGCCAGGATGTCCAGGGCGGTGGCGACCTGCCTCTGCCCGACCGGGGAGAGCTGGGTCGCGGCGATCACCTCCAGCTCGGCCAGGCCCTCCGCGGTGCGCAGCCCGCCCAGCCGGGCAGCGCCCTGGTGGAACAGCACCGCGTGGATGCGCTGGACCCAGGCGGTGTGCTCGACCCGGAGATCGCGGTACAGCTCCAGCAGCGCCCGGCACTCCAGCACGTGGCTCGGCGGCACCCAGCACTCGGGCAGCCGGTCATCGCACAGCAGCTGCCGCAGGTGCCGGGAGTCGGTCTTGTCGGTCTTGGCGTGCCGCCTGCGCCCGCGCAGCGCGGCGGTGTCGGCCGGCTCCCCCAGATGCGCGACCGCGCCGGCGCGGGCCAGCTCCTCGGCCACATACCGCCAGCCGGTGCACCCCTCCACCGCGAACTCGACGTCCTCGCGGCCGGCGAACCGCCCCGCCAGCCAGCCGGCCAGGTGCATCCGGTCGGCCGGGGCGATCCGACCGCGCTGCACCTCCCCGGTGATCGTGTCGACGTAGTCGAAGGTGATCTGCTTCCGGTGGATGTCCAATCCTCCTACGATGGGCATCGGGACCTCCTCAAGCTCCCCAGGGACGCCCAAGCGCCCCTACGCGAATGGGCTGACAAACCACATGATGACGCGGCCGAGCTGAGGAGGTCCCCCACCGCGGAGAGACCGCCAGCCCCGCAACTCAGCAGCTACGCGCCAAACCGATGCATGTCATCTTTGGGACGCACGGCCGTGTAGGCGTAGGCGCCGGCGGCGGCGACGAGCAGGCCGCCCAGGATGCCGATGAACGCTCCGGCACGGGTGTCACCGGGTTCGCCGATCGCGCTCGCCGAGGCGAGGACGATGCCCAGGTAGTGCACGGCCAGCACGCCGCCCGACGCGAGGAGCGCGCCGGAGGCCAAGCGCGGCCATCCACGCACAGCGAGCAGGGCACCGAGCGCGAGGAGGCAGGCAAAGGCCGCAGAGTAGAAGTACTCGCCGATCTCCTCGAGCTCGCTCACCAGCGAGCTCTCCCCGTCATAGTTCAAGAACAGGCCGACGAACGCCGCGGCCACGCCCGCGCCGCCGAGGGCTAACGGCTCGATGCCGATCGCACCGGACTTGGGCGTAGGCAGCGCGGTGCGCAGGCAGTCGACCCCGGCCGCGAACGTCAGCAGCCCCCCCGCCACCACCACGACCACGACTGGCACTGCCGACGGGACCCAATCCCCGGCGAAGGCCGCCAACCCGAGGGCGCTGACGGCCTCCGAGGCCCCGATCACCAGCAGCGCCCCGGCACCCACCGACGCCGGCACCCGACCCCGGCGAAGAAGGTCGATGAGAAGCCACACGGCCACCGCGGCAAGGAACCCCTCGATCGGGGAGAACACCGCGAACGCGTTCCACCCGGTGGTGCTGTTCTCGCCGAAGGTCACCAGGGAGGCGGGGATCACCGCCAGCAGGCCGAGGGCTCCGACCCGACCCATCCAGGTCACCCGCGCGGGTGGCATCGGCTCGTCGCTGACCGGTCCCGGCACCGGCGTTGGGATGGACGCGACCTGCGGCATCGGTGAGGGCGGCACGCCCGACGGTTCGGACGTCGCGGGCGTCGTCGGCTGGGCAGCACTCGCCGCGTCGGAAAGGACGCCGGCCGCCGTTACGGGACTCGGTTCGGGTCC
>DASUXL010000126.1:0-2950 GCA_036377915.1 Candidatus Limnocylindrales bacterium | reverse complement strand
TGCGCTGCTGTTCCTCCAGGTCGGCGGCCTCTACAGCGATCCGTGCCGTGGTGCGACCGGCCCGCCGGATGTGTCGGTGGGGTCGAGCGCGGACGAGCTGGTGGCAGCCCTCCTGGCCCAGACCGCCTACGAGGTCACGCGGATCGACACCCCCACCGATGTCGGCGGCTACCCCGTGCAGCGGCTTGATCTGGTGATGCCGTCCGACCTCGACTACACAACCTGTACGGGCGGCAACTACTGGGTGTGGGACGGCCCGCCTGTCTCCGGCACTGCCAACCGCTGGTCCCTCTGGATCATCGATGTCGACGGGACGCCCGTCGTGCTCCTGGCCGATTACACCGCCGTCACCCCGCTGCACCACTCGCAGATCGAACGAATGGTGCAGTCGATCGCCATCCAGCCCTAGCCATTCGCCACCATCGGCCGGCGCTGCCGGCCAGCTGGATGTGCCGGGGTCGCCCGACGGCCCCGCCGGTGCATCCGGAGAGGAGCATTTCCCCATGCATGCACGCGTTCAGGTTGCCGTGATCGCCGCCATCGTTGTCATCGCCGCCCTCGGCGGGAGCGTGAAGGCGACGTCCGGTGCCGAGGATGAGCTGGCGCAGGTTCGCCGCGCCACCGCCCGCTTCCACAACGTCGAGGCTGCCACCGCCGCCGGGTACGAGCTCGGCTACGTCAATGGTGCCGGAATCCGGATCATCACCGGCTGCATCGCTCATCCCACGGCAGGGGCGATGGGCTACCACTACTTCAACAAGGCGCTCATCGACGACCTGGTGGTCGATCCCCTGACGCCGGAGGGCCTGGTCTACGCGCCGGGCGCAGACGGCGGCCTCAAGCTGGTCGCGGTGGAGTACGTGGTGCCGGGTCTGGCCTCCAACCCGGCAGGGATCGCGCAGCCGCCCACGATCTTCGGACAGGCCATGCACATCCTCGTCCCGGCGGTCGGCTTCCACACGCTCCATGCCTGGATCTGGGGTCACAACCCGGCCGGCATGTTCGCGCACTGGAACCCGGAGGTCAGCTGCTCGTAAGGGGCTCCGCCCCATCGTTCGTTTCTGCCGCTTCGCCGGTGGGGCACCGTTGCCCCGCCGGCGTCGCCGTGCTGGTCGCCTGTTCCCGCCGGCGGCGATGACGGGCCGCGCTCCCCGACGTTGCATCGGGTGGAGGTACCGGCCAAGGACGTCGCCAGATCGGCTTAACTGGCCACCAGGTGCACGCGTCGAGCGTGAAACGAGCCCGAAAACGGCGGAATCGGTCAGGACATCGGCCAGCCGCTGCGCGGACGGGGGTGCGTGGCCGATACCTCCATCGGGTGAAATCTGCGGCCACTCGCGCCAAGATTGAAGCCAGCGCCTCGCCGGCGACCCATACACGGTGAGCATCGGTCGAATCCGGTGCCATCATGCGGACGAGGACGATGGATACCGATCTGGTGGTCCGAGCCCAGCGGGGTGACCAGGATGCGTTCGCGCTCCTGGCCGCCGGGATCGCGGATCGTTTCCTCGCCGTGGCGCGCAGGATCCTGCGCGACCTCGACCTGGCCGAGGATGCGACGCAGCAGGCGCTGCTGAGCATCTGGCAGGACCTCCCGCAGCTTCGTGATCCGGCCCGCTTCGAGGCCTGGTCGTACCGGCTCCTCGTGCACGCATGCTTCGCCGAGGGCCGCAGGCGCCGCCGCTGGGCGCCCAACCTTCGCCTCCTGCCGGCTGACGAGCCGATGGAGGCCGATGGCTACCGCGCCGTCGTCGACCACGACCAGCTGGAACGTGGCTTCCGGCGGCTCTCCCTGAATCACCGTGCGGTGGTGGTCCTGCACCACTACCTCGACCTGCCTCTCGACCGGGTGGCCGACCTGCTCGGCGTCCCGGTCGGTACGGCCCAATCTCGACTCCACCACGCGATGCGCGGGCTGCGCGCGGCGCTCGACGCCGACGCTCGCCCAACGGCCCGGGAGGTTTCGTCATGAGCACCCAGCGAGACGTAACGCGCATCGTCCGGTCGTGGCTGCAGACTGACGAGCACGAGTCCGCGGACCGCGTCCTCGATGCCGTGCTCGACGCCCTGCCCGCGACCCCACAGCGCCGAGTCTCGTGGCTGGCGCGGAGGTCTCCTGTCATGAGCACCACCATGCGCATCGTCCTGGCGGCCGCGGCCGTGGCGGCCGCTGCCTTCATTGGGTACCAGGCCCTTCCCAGGTCCGGCGTCGGGACCAACCCGACGCCCACCTCCAGTCCGTCGGCGACATCTTCGCCCACGCTGGCTCCGACTGCGACCGCCGCACCGGCCGGACTGCTGCCCCCGGGGACCCACGTGCTGTGGGATTCTGCCGGGGTACCGATGACGGTCACGATCCCCGGGCCAGGTTGGTACGGGGAACCAGGGAACGGGTTCATCACCAAGGACGACACGTCCGGCGCACCGGACGGCGCCGGGATCGTCGTCTTCCCGGGCATCGGTGACCTGTTCGTCTACGGGGACCCCTGCCAGTGGACGTCCAGCCGGCCGGACACTCCCGCATCGACGGTGGATGACTTCGTCGCCGCGCTGGCGGCGCAGCCCTCCCGGGATGCCACCCAGCCGGTTGGCATCACGGTCGGCGGCTACGCGGGCAAGTCGATCACCCTCCACGTCCCGGACGACGCCGTGTTCGACGACTGCCAGCGCGGCGAGTTCCGCAGCTTCGTGGCCGGCGTCGACGCGGCCCGCTACCACCAGGACCCCGGCCAGATCGACGAGGTGTGGGTGGTCGATGTGAACGGGAAGCTCGTGGTCATCGACCTGGGCTACTTCCCCGGCACACCGGCGGCTGACCTGGCGGAGCTGCGAAGCGTCGCCGACTCCATCGTCTTCGAATAGGCCGCATCGAGCGCACCGAATTTCGGCGCCACGCGGCGGTCGCGGGTTGATCCCGCGGCCGCCGTCCCCCGTACCATGCGGGCATGGA
>DASUXL010000125.1:0-5784 GCA_036377915.1 Candidatus Limnocylindrales bacterium | reverse complement strand
GTCTGTCCTTTTACTTGATCATTGATGGAGCTCTTCCGTGGCCTCAACTAACGACCTGAAAAACGGCATAGTGCTAAACCTCGACAACGAGCTGTGGTCGGTGGTCGAGTTCCAGCATGTCAAGCCCGGCAAGGGCCCGGCGTTCGTAAGGACCAAGCTCAAGCACGTGCTTTCCGGCAAGGTCGTCGACAAGACGTTCAACGCCGGGACCAAGGTCGAAACGGCCAACGTCGACAAGCGCAACATGCAGTACCTGTACAAGGACGGCCAGGACTACGTCTTCATGGATCTGGAGACCTACGACCAGATCCATGTCCAGGGCGAGGTCGTCGGCGACAACGCCAACTACATGCTTGAGAATGCCGAGGCGATCGTCGCCACACACGAGGGCGTGCCGCTCTACATCGAGCTGCCCACCAGCCTCGTGTTCGAGGTCACCTACACCGAGCCCGGCCTGCAGGGCGACCGTTCGACCGGCGGCACCAAGCCCGCCACCATCCAGACCGGCGCCACCGTCCAGGTGCCGCTGTTCATCACGACCGGCGAGAAGATCAAGGTCGACACTCGCGACGGCCGTTACCTGTCGCGCGCGTGATGGCCGAGGGTCCCAAGACGAACATGACCGCCCGGCGCCGCGCGCGCAAAAGGGCGCTGGACGTGCTGTACTCGGCCGACCTGCGGGACCTGCCGATCGAACGGGTGCTCGAGGCGTATCTGGAGCGCCTCGAGTCGCCGCGCCCCGAACACCTGCCGTATGCGATATCGCTCGTGCGGGGGATCGACGAGCACCTGTCCCGCATCGACGAGACCCTCTCGACCTACGCCGAAGGCTGGACGATCGACCGCATGCCCGTGGTCGACCGCAACCTGGCCCGGATCGCCGTGTACGAGCTGTTCTACGTGGACGAGATCGACGACCCGGTGGCGATCACCGAGGCCGTGGAGCTCGCCAAGGAGCTGTCCACCGACGACTCCCCACGCTTCCTCAACGGCCTGCTCGGCCGGATAGCCGACTACGCGCAGCGGGACTGAACGATCATGGTGCGACCGCTGGCGCTGTTCGGCTTGGCCGGGGCCGTCTGCGGGCCGCTGGCGGTCGGGCTGCTGCACGTGATGCCGCCCACCGACCGGATCAACCCGGTGCGTCGGACCATCAGCGAGTACGCGTTGCACGAGACGGGCTGGCTGTTCAACGCCGGTGTGCTCGGGCTCGCGATCGGCTCCTTCGCCGTCGTGGTGGCCCTGGCGCTGGCCGGTGTCATCCGGCTGAACTCGCTGGGCGGCTTGGCTTTGCTGCTGTGGTGCGCCGGCCTTGCCGCGGTTGTCTACTTCCCCAAGCACAACTGGTCGGTCGGCCCGTCCACCCACGGCACCGTGCACCGGATCGCCAGCCTCGTCGCCTTCGTCAGCCTGCCGCTGGGTGCGCTGCTGATCGCGTGGGCGTGGCGGCGGCACGAGGCATGGCGGCGGCGTGCACTGTGGACAGCCGGCTTCGCCGTACTGGCCCTCGCCTTCTTCGGTGTCATCGCCGGAGCCTTTGCGCTGCAACCGTTTACCGGCGTCAGCTGGTGGCGGGCGATCCCGCTCGGCGCCGTCGAACGGGCGCTCGCCACGGCGGAGATCTGTGTCGTGCTGAGCCTGGGCTGGTGGGCGTCTACTTCGGATCCACAGCGGCTCCACCGGAAAGACATCGAGTCGCACACGATGATCCCGGCGCCATGATCGAGCTGAGGCTGTTCGCCGACTATCACCAGATCCACGTATTCGATGAGGGGTCGCGGACGGACCTCGGAGACGCGTGGACCGAGCAGGCCACGACGGACCAGGTAGCGGTCGCCCGCGACTCGGTCGGTGTCGGAACAACCGTCAATGTGAACGTTCAGGTCACTGTCGAGGTGCTGCAGGCACCGCCGGTGGATGACAACGCCCATTTTGATCACGTGGTGGAGGCCAGCTTTCACAGCTCCTCCGGCCGGGTGGTGGTGATGGGCTGCACCGATTACGAGCCGGACGCCGAACGCTTCGCGGTGCGGCCGGGTTGGCTGCGGCTGCGTGCTTCGCGGTCGAATCTGCTCAACGCGTTCCGGGCCGACGTCGACTCGGATGAAGACCCGAAGACCACGGAGAAGGTCCGCCTTCAGATATGGCCGGCCGAGCATGACGATCTCGTGGTGGTAAGGCGCTGGAGTGCAGACAATGTGCTCTAAATCACGCTAGGTGACCATGTTGGGTAAGCAGCATCCTCCATCGCGCTGATCGTGTGGGGCACTGAAGGCTGTCCCGGCACCGATGCCGCAGCACAGCGCTGCCATCAGAAGTACCACGACCAGTACCCAGAACCAGACCGTGCTGCGCCTTGGCCGCAGCGGCGGTGGCGACTGATATCCGTAAGCCGGCGACTTTGCCACGAACGGCACCCCCAATTGTCCGTTGACCCTGTGGCGGAGATTTATCAATGAGGCGGGGGTGGTTGGCGGATCACCTCCGCCACACGATCAACGGGACTACTGCGCGAAGAACGAGCGGGGGTCGGCCACGAGGACGCCATGGTCGGCCAGGCGCTCGATCAGCTCGCTGGGGGTGCAGTCGTAGAAGACGGCCAGGGCCTGCAGGTCGACGGCGCGGATGGACAGCACGCGGCCGTTGTAGTCGCCGCGCTGCTGCTGGATGGCGCGGGCGAACCGGGCGACGGAGGCCAGGTCCTCGGCGGCGCCGTCGTAGAGCTTCTCCAGGTCGAGGACGATCTTGCTGGTGGGCTCGTGGCGGGGTGAGGGGCCGTCGGGAAGAAGTTCGCCGACCGGTACCCGGTAGAAGTCGGCCAGCTCGGCCAAGCGGGACACGGTGACAGCACGGTCGCCGCGCTCGTACGAACCGACGACGACGGCCTTCCAACGCCCGTTGGACTTCTCCTCGACCCCTTGCAGGGAAAGGTTTTGCTGTTGACGGATGGAGCGAAGTCGGGCGCCCAGCGACTTGGCGTAATCAGATGGCATCTCTCAGACTCCCGGGGCAGGCTGTTATCACTACGCAGCGTGACGACCGTAACGGCGACACCTACGCGCGGTCAAGGGGTAAGTAGCCCGATCGTCCCGTCGAACATGGGCTGATCGGCCTAGTGCTAGGTTTGGTGCCGGGAAAACTTCTTTAAGGACCGTCCCGTGAGGCGGAGAAGGAGTCAGCTTTGCCGTACGCAAAGATCGTTTTGTCGGACACCGATGTCCATCGGGTAGTCGACCGAATCGCTCATCAAATCCTCGAGAAGACGCAGGGTGCGCAGGACGTCGTCCTGCTTGGCATCGCGACTCGGGGAGTGCCGCTGGCCCGCCGGCTCGCCGAGCGGATCCTGGCCTTCGAGGGGCTGGCCCTTCCGGTCGGCACCCTGGACATCACCCTCTACCGGGACGACCTGCGGCAGAAGGCCGTCAGGGCGATCGGCCGGACCGAGGAGCCCCCGGGCGGGGTTGACAGCCGCCGGGTGGTCCTGGTCGACGATGTCCTGTTCTCGGGGCGCACGATCCGGGCCGCGCTCGACGCGCTCAGCGATCTCGGCCGCCCCTCCGCTGTCCAGCTCGCGGTACTGGTGGACCGGGGGCACCGGCAGCTTCCGATCCGCGCCGACTACGTCGGCAAGAACATCCCCACCGCCCTGACCGAACAGGTCAAGGTGCGCCTGGCGGAGATCGACGGGGTTGACGAGGTCAGGTTGGAGAGCGCCGCATGAAACACCTACTTTCCGCCGGTGATCTGGACGCGGCCGAGGCCACCGAGATCCTCGATGTCGCCGCGAACATGGCCGCCGTGTCCGGGCGTGAGATCAAGAAGCTGCCGACGCTGCGCGGCCGGACCGTGGTGAACCTGTTCTACGAGGATTCGACGCGCACCCGCATCTCCTTCGAGGCGGCGGCCAAGCGCCTGTCCGCCGATGTGATCAATTTCTCGGCCAAGGGGTCGAGCGTGGCCAAGGGCGAGAGTCTCAAGGACACGGCCTGGACGCTTCAGGCGATGGGCGCGGACGCGGTCGTGATCCGGCACCCGGCCAGCGGCGCCCCGCATCGCCTTGCCAACTGGGTCGAGGGGAGCGTGCTCAACGCCGGCGACGGCACCCACGAGCACCCGACCCAGGCCCTGCTTGACGCGTACACCATCCGCCAGCGCATGGGCCGCATCGACGGCCTGCGCGTGAGCATCGTCGGCGATGTCCTGCACAGCCGGGTGGCCCGCTCCAACGTGCTGCTGCTGCAGACCCTGGGCGCCAAGGTGACCCTGATCGGCCCGCCGACCCTGATCCCGCCGTCGCTCGCCGAGAAGAACTACGACCTCGACGAGGTGCTGCCAACCTCTGACGTGGTGATGATGCTGCGGGTGCAGCGGGAGCGGATGAACGACTCGTACTTCCCGAGCGCCCGCGAGTACTCGCGACGATACGGGCTGGACGGCGCCCGGCTGCGGCGGATGCCGGAGCACGCCATCGTGATGCATCCCGGGCCGATGAACCGCGGCATGGAGATCACGCCGGAGGTGGCGGACTCGCCGCGCTCCACCATCGTTGAGCAGGTAACCAACGGCGTCAGCGTGCGCATGGCCTGCCTCTACCTGCTCCTTGGGGGGAAGTCTTGAAGATCTACATTCGCGATGGCCGGATAGCCGAAAAAGGGGACGGGAGCCGGGTCGTCGACACCGAGGGCCTGGTTGCCCTGCCCGGCCTGGTGGACCTGCACACCCACCTGCGCGAGCCGGGGCGCGAGGATGCCGAGACCGTGCTGACCGGTTCGCGTGCGGCCGCGCTGGGCGGCTACACCGCCGTCTGCGCGATGGCCAACACGTCACCGGTGGCCGACACCGCGGGCGTGGTCGAGCAGGTGTACCGGCTGGGTCAGGAGGCCGGTCTGGTGGACGTGCAGCCGATCGGGGCGGTGACGGTCGGGCTCAAGGGCGAGCAGCTGGCCGAGCTCGGGGCGATGGCCGACTCCGCCGCACGGGTCCGGGTCTTCTCCGACGACGGGCACTGCGTGCACGACCCGCGCCTGATGCGCCGCGCCCTCGAGTACGTCAAGGCGTTCGACGGGGTGATCGCGCAGCATGCCGAGGAGCCGCGGCTGACCGAGGGCGCGCAGATGCACGAGGGCAAGGTGTCCGAGCGGCTGGGCCTGACGGGCTGGCCGGCGGTGGCCGAAGAGTCGATCATCGCGCGGGATGTGCTGCTCGCCGCGCACGTCGGCGCCCGGGTGCACATCTGCCACGTCTCCACCGCGGGCAGCGTGGAGATCATCCGGCAGGCGAAGGCGCGCGGCATCCGGGTGACCGCGGAGGTGACCCCGCACCACCTGCTGCTCACGCACGAGCTGGCAAGCTCATATGACCCTGTCTACAAAGTGAACCCTCCGCTTCGTACCCCCAGAGATGTTGAAGCTCTTAGAGAAGGATTGCGCGACGGGACAATCGACATCGTGGCCACCGACCATGCCCCGCATTCGGTGGAGGACAAGGAATGCGAGTGGGCGTATGCCCGGCCCGGCATGCTGGGCCTGGAGACAGCACTCTCGATCGTCCTTGACGTGTTCGGCGAGGACTGGGATCTGATCGCCGACCGCATGTCGGCCAGGCCGGCGCAGATCGCCGGGCTGAGCGGGCACGGCGGCGGCCTCAAGCCCGGAGCGCCGGCCAACTTCACGCTCGTGGACCCGACCGCCCGCTGGACGGTCGAGCCGCACGGCCTGGCGAGCCTGAGCCACAACACGCCGTACGCCGGGATCAAGCTGCCCGGCCGGGTCGTGCACACCTACC
>DASUXL010000124.1:0-22971 GCA_036377915.1 Candidatus Limnocylindrales bacterium | reverse complement strand
GCACGCCCTCTCGCCGGAGGAGAGCGACGAGCTGTGCCGGCTGATCCTGCGCGAGGCGCGGGCCACGGCCAGGATCAACCACCCGCACGTGGTGCAGATCTACGACGTGATCCAGACCGAGGAGTGGCCCTGGATCGTGATGGAGTACATCCCGTCGCTGTCGCTGTACAAGGTGATCCAGCACGAGGGGCCGCTGCCGCCGGGTGAGGTGGCGGTGATCGGGCTGGCGTTGCTGGAGGCGCTGAACGCGGCGCACGCGGCGGGCATCCTGCACCGCGATGTTAAGCCGGACAACGTGCTCATCGGCGAGGACGGCCGGGTCATGCTGACCGACTTCGGGCTGGCGCGCGAGGCCGACGGGCGCATGACGCAGACCAACCGGCTGGGCACCCCGCAATACGTCGCGCCGGAGCGGGCGCAGAAGGGAATCTCCAGCCGGGAGTCGGACCTGTGGTCGCTTGGCGCCACGCTTTACGCGGCGGTGGAGGGGCGCTCGCCGTACCAGCGCAAGACGATGATGGAGACTTTGACCGCGCTGGCGACCGGTCCGCCCGACCCGATGACCCTCGCCGGTGCGCTGGAGCCGGTCATCATGAGCCTGCTGCGCCGCGAACCGGCCGAGCGGTCCACCCCGGACAAGCTGGAGGCGGCGCTCAAGGCGGTGCTCAACGCCGGAGCCGCGCCGCATCCGGTGCCGCCCCCGCGCAGCCACCGGCGCCGCCGCGCGCCGTATCACCGGCGGGCGCTGGCCGCGGTCCCGGCACTGCTGCTGACCCTGATGCTGCCGGCGGCGGTGGGCGGCGAGCCGCCCACGACCGGGAGCAAGGCGCCCGAGCCGGCCGGGGTGATGGCGTGCGAGCGGCGGGCCGAGGGGACGAAGCGGTTGCCGCCGAGCGCGCAGGCGCCCAGAGGGCAGCAGTACGGGTTGATGGACGGCTGGATCTGGTACCGCGACCCGTCCGGCTTCGCCGTGGCGGTGCCCGGGCACTGGAATTACTGGCAGGTGCCCGAGGCGGTGTGCTTCGCCGATCCGACGAGCAGCCGGGTGCTGGGCGTGGGCGCCGGCCCGCTCGACGGCCCCGGCTACCGGTTGCTGGCGGCAAAAGAGGTGATGCTGGCCGAGCCGGCCTCCGAGCGCGAGTTCGTCTGGAACGGTGACGAGCGCAAGCGCCACGCGGTTGCGCTCGTCACCTCGACCATGACCATCCTTTGGGCCTCGGACGACTTCGACTTCCAGCCGAGCCGCGCCCTCTACGACGTGGTCAGGGCAACATTTCAGGCATACACCTCCACCTCATAGACGCGCGCCGCATTGTCCGTTGTGGACGTCGGCGCGGTGATGTTGAGGCGGACGTAGCGGGCGTTGACCGTCGTGATGGGATGGTTGGTGACGCTCGCGGTGTTGCCGATCACTGTCGCGACCGTGGTGAAGTTGGTGCCGTCGCTGGAGACCTGCAGGGTGAAGTCGCGCGTGTTCCACGCGGTGTTCTCCCCACCCGCCCCGGCGTGGCGCACCGTGAACGAGCGGATCGCGAAGCTCGCGCCCAGGTCGACCCGCCAGAACTTGGCCGCCCCGAGCGAGCACCACTTGTCGGTGGTCCCGCCGGTGACGCTGCCGTTGACCGCCTTGGCCGGACCCTCGTTGGCGTTGCACGAACTGTCCGCCGTGGCCGGCTTGTTCAACGCCACGTTGACGGGTCCCCCGGTACCCCCATAAACCTCAAATTCGTCGATGCGGGCCGCGGTGTTCCCGTTGTTGCTGGGGGTGGTGACGTCCAGCCGCACATAGCGGGCCGACACCGCCGCGATCGGGTGGTGGGTGCGCGAGGAACGGTTACCCGACACGTTGACTCGACTCGTCCATGATTGATTGTCAACACTCGTCGAGATGGAGAAGGCGCCGGTGTTCCAGCCGGTGGTCTCGCCGCCGAGGCCGGCGTGCTTGACCACGAAGCTCGACACGTTCTGCGCCGAGCCCAGATCGACCGTGAGTGACTTGGTGCCGGCCGCGCTGGAGCACCACTTGCTGGCGGCGGAAAGCACGCCGTCGACCACCTTCGCCGGGGTCTCGGTGGCGTTGCACGAGGCCACATTGGAGGTCACCGGGCGGTTGAGAGCAAGGTTGGTGCCGAGCGCGGGTGCCGCCGCAGGCGGCGTCCAACCGTCGTTGTAGGACGGTGGCACGTCGGAAGCGCCTGTCCCCCAGGCCGAGGGGGAACCACCCATGGTGTAGCTGAGCGTGGCTGTTCCGCTTATCTGGGGGTACCCGATCCAGCTCCGCGATTGCGAGACCCCGTTGAGCGAGAAGCCTTGCACGTACTGGCCACTGCCGCCGGAGTTGATGGTGATCGTCCCGCTCGGCCGGGTGATGAGGATCGACGGGAACGACGGGCCATGCAGCGCAAGCACATCCGCGCCCGGGGTGGGCGGGTACATGCCCATCGCGGACCAGACGTACCACGCCGACGTGGCGCCGAGGTCGTCGTTGCCGGGCAGCCCGCCCGCGCCCGTGGTGAACGACTCGTTCATCACACGCCGCACCGCCGCGCTCGTGCCCGCCGGCCAGCGCGCGTAGTTGTACGCCCACGGCACACCGTGCTCCGGCTCGTTGCCGATGTAGAAGAACGGCCGGCTCAGGCCACCGTTGAGCTCGGTGAAGTGGTGGTCGAGGCGCTGGCGCGCGGTCTCCGGCCCGCCCATCAGGTTGATCAGCGACGCGAAGTCGTACGTGACCATCCAGGTGTACTGGGAGGCGTTGCCCTCGGTGTAGCCGGAGCCGCTGGCCGGGTCCAGCGGCCACAGCCACGTGCCGTCGGCGTTGCGGCGGTGGATGTAGGACGACTCGGTGGAGAACACGTTGGCCCACCATTGCGCCCGCTGGATGTAGGTGTTGTAGAGGCCCGAATTGCCCTGGCGCTGGGCGAACTGGGCGATGGCGAAGTCGGAGGCGGAGTACTCCTCCGAGTCCGACGGGTCCTCGAAGATGTAATGCCTTGAGACGTAACCACTCTGGCGTCCCCGGATCGGGGAGCCCTGCTGGGTACCCCCATTGGAAGAGGCATTCATCAGGGACAGCGCGCTGGCCCGGTCGAAGTTGGTGACACCGAAGGCGTTCATCGACGACACGACGATCGGGCCGGGGTCACCGGTCATCACGAAGTGCTCGTTGTGGTTGTGCGACCACTTCGGCAGCAGGCCGCCCTGCTGGCCGTCGAGCACCATCGACTGGGCGATGTCGGCCGCCTCGTTCGGCGCGATCAGCGCGATCAGCGCCGCCCAGGAGCGGTAGATGTCCCAGCCGGAGTAGTTCTGGTACACCGTCCGAGTCGAGCTGTGGATAGCGTTGTCGAAGCCGCGGTACTGGCCGTTGACGTCGCTGGCGATGTTGGGGTTGATGAGCACGCGATAGAGCGCGGTGTAGAACTTCTGCAGGTCGGTGGCGGAGCCTCCGGTGGCCTGGACCCGGTTGAGCATGGTGTTCCAGTCGGTGTCGGCGTTGGTCCGGATCGTGTCGAAGGCAAAGCCGGCCTGCTCGGCGTTGAGGTTGGCCTGCGCGTTGGCGGCGCTGACGAACGAGATGCCGACCTTCATCTGCACGACGGCATTGCTCGTGGTGTCGAAGTTGAGCCAGCCGCCGGAGTTGGTCCCGCTGGTGCTGCTCGACCCGCTGGAGACGGTCGATCCCAGCCAGGTGCCGAAAGAGGTTGGCGTGCGGTCGAACTGGGCGAACCAGAAGATCTGGTAGGTTCTCGACGAGCCGCAGAAGCCGCCGCCGGTGAACGTCCCGCTCACCGTCGACCCGGATATGTTGATGGATCCACTCCGGTTGCCGGTCGCGCTGCGGCTGGTGTTGATGAGCACCTTGGCGGTTGTGCTTGCGGGGTAGGTCAGGCGCATGATGCCGGTCCGCTTGGTGGTGCCCAGCTCCACCTGCGTGTTGCCGTAGGTGGACAGGACCGCGCGGTAGTAGCCCGGCCGCGCCTGCTCGCTCGCCTTGACCTGCGTGGCCTGGTAGCCGGTCCAGCCGGTGCCCGGCGACGTGCCGATGTTGCCGGTGATCGGCAGAATGCCGATGTCCTCGTTGTTGGAGCAGCCCGCGCCGTTGAAGTGGGTCAGGCTGAACTCCTGGATCTGGGTGTCGGAGAAGCGGTAGCCCGACGGTGATGCGGTGGGCGTGTCAGGGCTCCACTGCACCATGCCGAAGGGCGCCACCGGGCCGGGCACGGTGCTGCCACCGGCGCCGCCCGGGACTGGGTTGGGTGAGTTGCTGTCGTCGGTCCCGATGAACGGGTTGACGTGCTGCGTCAGTGGCAGGACCACGGCCTGTGCCGGGGTGCTCGGGAGCGCTACCAACGGCAGGAGCAGTCCGCATAGGACCGCGACTGGGAGGGGTGCACGGTACATCGATCTCACTCCAATGCGAGACAACGTTGTCAACGTGTTGACGGAAGTCAAGTACTCGAAAACATCGATGTCAAGGTGCCGGTTTGATACTGAGTCGTTGATCAGTAATGATGTGCAGGTGAACTCGCCTATCGACCCCTCCGAGTTGGCTCGCGTGACCTTGCCGTTCGGCGAATCCACGATGCTTCCCGCCGCCGCGTACACGTCGGAAGATGTTCTGGCGTGGGAGCGCCGGCATGTGTTCGCCGCCTCGTGGACCTGCCTTGGCCGCACCGAAACCCTTGCCGCCCAGGGCAACCAGCTGGCCGTGACGGCCGGCGACGTGGGGGTGGTGCTCACGTTCGGCGCGGTGGCGCGGGCGTTCGCCAACGTGTGCCGGCACCGCGCGCATGAGCTGTTGCCGGCGGGTACCGCGTGCGACCGCCCCGCGCTCGTCTGCCCGTACCACGGCTGGTCCTACAACCTTGATGGGTCGATCAGGTCGACGCCACGAATCAACGTTGACGAGTCAATGTATGGATTGGTCGAATTGCCGTGTGTCGACTGGCACGGGTGGCTGTTCGTCAACGCCTTCGCCTTCGGCCAGGCCCCGGCGTTCGCTGAGCACGTGGGCGCCATGGACGACCTGGTGCGGCCGTATGATCCGGGCAACCTGGTGGTCCGCGCCCGCCACGAGTACAGGGTCCACGCCAACTGGAAGGTCCTGGCCGAGAACTACCACGAGTGCTACCACTGCCCGCTCATCCACCCCGAGCTGTGCGCGGTCTCCCCGCCCAACAGCGGCAGCAACTGGCACGACGAGCCGGGCGCGTGGGTGGGCGGCTCGATGGAGCTGCGCGAGTTCGCCGAGACGATGTCGCACGACGGCAAGTCCTACGGCCGGATCCTGCCCGGCGTCGACCCCCGCAGCGTCCGCTATCTCGGGCTTTTTCCGAACTTGTTGGTATCCCTGCATCCGGATTATGTGATGACGCACCGGCTCACGCCCCTGTCGCCCGCGGTCACGCTTGTCGAGTGCGAGTGGCTGTTCCCGCCGGAGGTGACCAACCCGGGGTACGCCGTCGACTTCTGGGATGTGACCAACAAGCAGGACTGGGCGGCGTGCGAATCCGTGCAGCGGGGACTCAGCTCGCCGCACCACCGGCCCGGCCCGCTGGCGCCCAACGAGAACGCCGTCTATGACTGGATCCAGCTGGTCGCCCGCGCCTATCAGAAGGGTGTCATTGGGTCGGCTGGGGATTGAGGTCGAGCCCGTTGGAGCCGAAGCCGCAGATCCGCCAGTCGCCCTCCTCCTTGGTGAGAATGAAGCGGAACGGCACTGTGGTGGCGACACCGGTCAGCTTCACCGTGACGTGTGCGCTCACCTCGGCCGACCTTTCGCCGTCGCGGACCTTGGTAATCTCCCAGTCGACGACCTCCATCCAGTCCTGGGCGAGGCCGGTCAGCCGCCCGGCCGCGCCGCGGCGCAGGCCGTCGCAGAGCAGGCTCTCGGCGCGGGGCCGGTCGTGCTGGCGCACGGCGGACAGGTAGGCGTCGACGACCCGCTCCGGCGTCTCGCGGTCGAGCAGTACCAGCCCGCCCACGACCACACCGGCGCAGCACAGCAGCACAACGAAGAGGCCGATCGCGCCGCCGATGAACCAGTTCCGCGTAGCCTTGCTGCGCTGCCGGCCGGTGGTGGCGGGCTGCTGGGCTGGCTGACCAGACGGCTGGTCGGAGAGCTGCTGCTGGGCTGCCTGCTGCTGAGCTGGCTGTTGCTCGGTGGGCTGTTGCTCGGAGGGCTGCTGCTGAGCTGGCTGCTGCAGGGCTGGCTGCTGCTCGGAGGGCTGCTGCTGAGCTGGCTGTTGCTCGGAGGGCTGCTGCTGAGCTGGCTGCTGCTGGGCTGGCTGCTGCTGGGCTGGCTGCTGCTGAGCTGCCTGCTGCTCGGAGGGCTGCTGCTGGGCTGGCTGCTCAGATGGCTGCTCGGCGGGCTGCTCAGACGGCTGCTCATTGGGCTGGCCAGTGGGCAGCCGATCGGTGGGCTCGGTCGGTGTCGCCATGGCGCATAGGCTAACGTATGGTCGCCAAATGAGCTCTGTGATCGTCTTCGAGATGGCGCCGAGGCGGGAGTTCTGAGATGCTCCTGCCCCTCGATAGTCCACATTGGAACTCCCTGTCCGCGTGCTACTCGACCCCGAAGGCGGTTGAGGCGCTGCGGGAGATCGTGGCGGCCGGGCGCCTGGGCGATGCGTGGGACCGCCTGCGCGCGGAGATCCTGCACCAGGGCAGCGTCTACGACGTGTCGTCGGCGGCGCTGCCGCACCTGATCCGGCTGGCGCCCACCCTGACCGCTGACGAGCAGCACGACCTGTGGATCGAGGTAGGCTTCCTGGTCACCGCCGGGGCGGGCAGCTTCGAGGAGGCCGAGCCGGTGCCCGGCATGCAGGAGACCCTGACCCAGTCCTTGCGGGATGCGGAAACCCTTGCTCTGCAATCGTTTCTGGACGCAGCCTCGCTGCAGGACCATGAGGCGAGCTACTTCGCCCTGGCATGCGTGGCGCTGGCCGGGCACCCAGTCGGCAACGCGATGTGGGAGTTCCTGTCGCCGGGCGAGGGCTATGTGCGGCTGGTGTGCCCGGAATGCGAAGCAGAGTACGAGGTTGACGGGTTCACCGACCCGCTGCGGGCGCCGTGCGCTCCCCCGCCCGTGCCAGGGCTGACGCCGCGCGGGCGGCCGGAGTGGGCTCGGGTACCGATCGACCTGCTGCCCGGGTTCGACGCCGCGGCGCGGGCCGTGGCAGGCGCCGGCCTGCCCGCCGACGCACCGGCAGACGCGGTCTGGTGCCTGGTCGCGGCGATGGTGGCGGCCAAGGGTGCGGTGCCGTGGGCGCGGACGCTGCTCCGCCTGACCGGCCATTTCCGTTGCGGCGAATGCGAATCCGTGTGGCCGATCAGCGCGATGCTGGGCGACGATCCGCCGCCCGGCATTGAGGCGGTCAACATTGACGCCGTCAACATTGAGGCGGTCGACATTGAGGTGGCTGACATTGACGCGGTCAACATTGACGCGGACGACGTCGACGCCGTCCACATTGACGCAGACGACGTTGAGGCGGTTGACGCCGACGCCGATGACGTTGACGTTGACGTTGACGACATTGAGGCGGTTGACATTGAGGCGGTTGACGCCGACGCCGTTGACGTTGACGCGGTCCACATTGACGCCGTCGACGTTGACGCCGTCCACATTGACTCGGTCGGCGGCATCGATCCGGCTGTCATCGCCGACGAGGCCGGCTTCAAGCCCGCGCCCGGAGGCGCCATCATCCCCGGCGAGTTCACCCTGCGCCCCGTCGCCGTGCCAGACGGGTTGCGCACACCGGCCCCAGGCGAGGCGCTGGTCGCCGTCGCGAGCGAACTGAGCGAACCTGCCCCAGGAGCGGCGCCGGGCGGGCTGAGCGAACCTGCCCCAGGAGCGGCGCCGGGCGGGCTGCATGAACCTGCGCCAGGAGCGGCGCCGGGCGGGCTGCGCATACCGGTCGCGACCGAGGCGCTCGTGGTCATGCCGGACGGCCGCGGCGGCTCGCAGGTGCGGTGGTTGGCGGACCTGCGCGACGGGCGCACGGTGCTCGCGGTCGGCGACGCCAGCGGCACCGTCCGCCTCTGCGACCCGGCGACCCGCAGGCCGTACGGCACGCTGTTCGAGCGACCCGGCCAGCCGGTCACCGGCATGACCTTCTTCCAGGATCTGGTGGTGGTCTACGGCGATCTGACCGTGGACGTGTGGAGCCCGATCGCGGTCAGCGGTAAGCGTTCCACCATGGCCCCGACCCCGCGCAACCTGCGCGCCAACGGGCACAGCCGGATCGTGGCCGTCGCCCCCGGCATCGACCTCGGCTTCCGCAAGCCGATCGTGCTCGCCGACAGCGACGGCACCGTGTCCATATGGGAGCCGTTCGGGGTACGGCTAAGCGATCCGCTGCCGCCCGACCCGGCACACCATCACGGCGTCGTGGCGGTCGCCGCGTCGGGCGGTTTCGTGGTCACGGCCGGGCATGCCAGCGGCAACCTGCGGATCTGGCAGCCTATGTCGGGCAAGGTTTCCTTGATACCGCTGCCGTTCGCCCCCGAATGGCTAGAGTTCCGGGGCCTGACGCTCACAGCTGGCCACGCCGGCGGCGCGGCCAGCTTCCGTGTGAGCTAGACGGGCCGCAGGTGGAACCGCTGGCAGAGGTTGTTCAGCCACGACCACTGGACGATGTTCGTGCCGTCGGCAAGGCCGCAGTTGGCCAGGTCGAGGGCTTTGCCGCTGTGCCGGGGCACCAGCCTGGCTGAGCCGTCGGCCAGCGGCTCGACTCGCCACTGGCTGTTGCTGCCGGTGCAGGCGCCCTGTTCGACGTTGGCGCCGTCGGCGGTGGATCCGCCCGCGACGATCAGGCAACTTGACGGTGCGGAGGCCGGGCTGATCCGGTACCACCCATTGTCAATGTGGTTAAAAATCCATCGTTGGCAAGCAACATTTCCCCATGCCCATTGCCGGACGTCGGCGCCGTTGGCGGTGGAGCAGTTGGCGACGTCGAGCACCTTGCCGGACTGCTTGCTGGTGATGGCGACCTGACCGGCTGGCTGGAGGCGGAACTGCTGGCAGTTGCTGCCCGTCCACGAGCTCTGGTCCACATTGGAGCCTTCGGTCGTGCCGCAGCCGGTCGCGTTGAGCACTCGCCCGGAGTTGCGGTTCTGCAGCCGGAACCAGCCGTCGCCGGTCGGGATCACCTGCCACTGCTGGCATGCGTTGTCCAGCCACGCCCATTGGCCCACGTCGACCCCGTCGCCGGTGCCGCAGTTCACCACGTCGAGCGCCTTGCTGCTGGAGCGGTTGATCAGGCGGTAGTATCCGTCCGCGGTCGGGTCGAGCACCCACTGGCTCGACGTCACACCGCAGCCCGCCTGGACCACGTTGGCACCGTCCGATCCGGACGATCCGGTGACACCCGCGCACAGGCCGCTGTTGCGGTTGGCGATGGTGTAGAACGTGTCCCGAGCTGCCGCGGTGATCGGTCCACGCTCGCCTGCGGGGACCGCGATATCGGTGCTCGTCGACACCGGCGAGCCGAAGTTCGGTGTCCCGTTGGAGTTCCAGGTGAAGCGCTGGATCCTGGTGGAGCGGGTGCTGCCGCAGCCTTGCGTCGCCGAAGCGTTGCCGTGGTACACAATCCAGCTCTCGGAGCCGTCGGGTGAGGTGAAGAACCCGTTGTGCCCCGGGCCGTAGACGCCATTGGATGCCTGGAAGACCGGGTTTGGCGCCTTGCTCCACGACGCGGGTTGCATCGGGTCGCTTCCGGTCAGGGTCAGCATCCCCAGCTTGTAAAACTGGGTGTTGCACGAGCTGGCCGAGTAGGCGATGAACGTCCGGCCGTTGCGCTGCAACACTTCCGGCCCCTCGTTGACCCTGCCGCCCTGGGTCTCCCAGCTGAGCGTGGGCCGGGAGATGAGCACCCGCGAGCCGGTGATGGTCCACGGGTTGGTCATCCGCGCGATCCAGATGCTCTGGTCGGCACCCTGAAACTCCGACCACAGCAGGTAGAGCTGGCCGTTGAGGGTCAGGTAGCTGCCGTCGATGTTCCACGTATTGGGCATCGGGGTGCCCATATACCGGTACGGGCCCATCGGGTCGTCGCCTGCGCTCTCGAGCACCCGCAGCTTCTGCCCGTCGAGGTTGGCGCTGACCCCTGCGGTGTACATCATGTACCAGCGGATTCCGTTGGGGCCGTTGAGCCGGTGAAACTCGAACGCCCAGAAGTTACAGCACCGGTCGGAGGCGGTTTCGGCCCAAACATAGACCGGCGCCGCCGTCTTGAGACCGTTGACGGTGGGCGCCTTGCGCATGACAAGTTGCTGCGTCCAGGTTGTCGTGGCGAGATAGTAGTTGCCGTTGTAATACTGCATCCACGGGTCGGCCCCGTTGGCCAGCAACGGGTTGCGGACCGTGGTCTCGCCGATGGCGACGGCCGGCGGCGCGGGGAGGAGGAGGACCAAGGCCAAGAGTAGGAGGGCTCTAGAAAACATAGGGCCACCCGGCCGAGTCCCAGCCGATCAGGTTGATGCCGAGCCTGCCGCTCGTAGGCTGGCTGTTGGTCCAGTAGTAGTGATAGACGAGGACAGTCGCGTCGGTGTCCTGGAACACGGCGGGATGGCCGGGGCCATAGACAGTTCCATGCGTGGCAAGGATCTCCGTGCCGCCGCCGTTGTACATGTTGACGCCGTTACGGTCGACATACGGTCCAGTAATCGACGTCGACCTGCCGACCATCGTGCGGTATGTGCTCGACGTCCCGCGGCAGCAGAAGTCGAACGACACGAACTGGTAGTAGAAGTTGCCGCGCCTGAAGATGAACGGCGCCTCGACCGACCCGCTGTTGACCGTTCGGCGGGCGAGGTTGTGGATCGTACGGTCGGTGGCGTGGCGCAGCCCGGTGGACGGCTCCAGCCGGATCAGCTTGATGCCCGTCCAGAACGAGCCGAGCGAAAGCCACCAGCGCCCGGAGGCGTCGACCGTAAGATTCGGGTCGATGGCGTTGAAGTTGTTGGCACTGGACGTCTCGATCACCAGCCCGCGGTGGGTCCATGTCCCCGGCATCGCGGTCGGGCTGGTGGCGAGGAAGATCGCCGAGCGTTGCGAGCCGAACGAGGATGCCGCGTAGTACAGGAAGTACTGGCCGTTGCGGTAGGTCAGGTCCGGTGCCCACAGGTAGGAACGGTTCTCCGGCAACGTGTACGGGTACGTCCACGTCGGCTGGCCCGGCGCCCAGACCGAGCCGACACGGCGGAAGGCGATGCGATCCGTGGAGGTCCGGATCTCCAGCCAGTTGCCCGTCGAGATCAGGATGTACGTTCCGTTGGGGGCCTTAATCATCGCCGGGTCGTGTACCCCGACCGTGTCACCGGTGACAAGGCCGGGATTGGGATAGGCGGCGGAGGCGCCAGCGGGCAACGACAGGGCCAAAGCCAGGCCGGCCAGCGCACTCCCCAGCTGCTTGAGCATGGGGCGCTCCCTGAGAGAGGTTGTCGCCAGCCCGGACGGCGATGCGCCATACACTACCATGGACCGCAATCTATTTCAGAGCGGCGCGGGCGTGGAGGCCGGGCGGCCACGCCCGCCGCCGTTCCCACCTGGAGAACCTGGAGAACCTGGAGAACCTGGAGAACCCATGCGCAGAACCGCTCTCCTGACCGCCACCGCCCTGCTGCTGGCGACGGCGGCCGTGACGGTCGTCGTCCACGCCCCCGCCCGGGCCGCCCATCCACCGGCCGGCAGCACGACCCGGTACACCATGACAGCATTTACCAACAGCAGCGAGTCAAACATGTACGTATATGAGTCGCCCGACTCCACCGGCTTCCGGCTGATGCGCGGCCCCGCCTTCACGCCGCCGTCCGGGCTGATCCGCGACCCCAGCATCATCCGCCACACCGACGGCTTCTACTACGTCGTGTACACCACCAACTGGACCGGAAACACCATCGGGTTCGCCCGCAGCAGTGACCGTCTCAATTGGACCTTCCTGCGCAACCATACGATCCCGATGACTGTCCAGAACACGTGGGCACCGGAATTCTTCATCGACACCAACGGCAGCGTCAACATCATCGTGTCGCTGTCCACCAACGGCGGCGATTTCAAGCCCTACCGGCTGACCGCCACCAACTCCAGCCTCAGCTCGTGGAGCACTCCTGCCCTGCTCAGCGGCATCGGCCCCAACTACATTGACACCTTCATCGTCAAGGTCGGCTCGACGTACCACGCGTTCACCAAGCAGGAGACGACGAAGTTCATCGAATACGCAACGGCGTCAAGCCTGACCGGCCCCTACACCTTCCGCCGCACCGGCAACTGGGCCGGCTGGGGCGGGCCGCGGGAAGGGCAGGCGCTGGTATCGCTCGACAACGGCGGCTGGCGCATATATTTCGATGGGTACACCGTCGGGCAGTACTACTTCAGCGACAGCTACGACACGTTCCAGACGTGGACCGCACCGCAGCAGCTGCCCGGCCTGTCCGGCTTTGCCCGGCACTTCACCGTGCTTAAGGAGGTCGTCTCGGGCGGTGTCACCCTGCCCGCCAACGCCACCCGATCCCTGCGGTCGGTCAATTTCAACACGCGTTACATCACCAACCGCGGCAACCTCGGCTACCTTGACCCCGCCGGCTCGGGCAGCACACTATCGATCGTGCCTGGCCTTGCCGACAGCAACTGCTACTCCTTCACCAACGGTGGCCGTTACTTGCGCCACTACGATTATCGGGTACGTTTCGACGCCAGCGATGGGACAGCGCTCTTCCGTCAGGACGCCACATTCTGCGCCCGGCCCGGATCGGCCGGCGGGTCGGCGAGCCTGGAGTCGTACAACTTCCCGGGCCGATACCTGCGACACCGCAACTACGAACTGTGGGTCGACCTCTTCCAGGACACCACCCTCTTCCGGGCGGACAGTTCGTTCCAAGCGGCTTGACACCAATCGAATGGAGGCGCTCATGGTCACGGTTGGCCTGCTGGCCACGCTCAACGCCAAGCCGGGCAAGGAGGAGGAGCTCGCGTCGTTCCTCGCTGACGCCCTTCCGCTCGCCCAAGCCGAAGGCGACACCACGGCCTGGTTCGCCATCAAGCTCGACGACAGCACCTACGGCATTTTCGACGTGTTTCCGGGTCCGGAGGGCCGCCAGGCGCATCTTGACGGCCCCATCGCCGCCGCGCTGATGTCCAAAGCCGACGAGCTGCTCAGCTCGCCACCGGAGATCAAGCCGATCGAGGTGCTCGCCGCCAAGCTGCCGGGCTGATCAGTCCGGCCGTCCGGTGGCTCCGGTGGCGCGGGCGCGCAAGCGTTGCACCAGCACGGTTTCCAGCTCCTGCGGCAGCTGGAAGAACCCGCGGCCCGTCAGCAGGCGGTGCCGCGGGTTGTGGCGGAACGAGCCGGTGACGAGCGTGCCTGCCTCCACCCGCACCTCGCCGATAATGTCCTCGGGTGGCACCCTGCCGCCGGGGTCGGCGGTGCGCCCGTCGATCAGGTACACGTGACCGCTGCCCAGCATCGCGGCCTCGAGCCGGATCGCGGCCACCTCTTCGACGTGCTCGTAGATGATCCTCGACAGGAACCGCAGGAACGCCGGATTCTTCCGGAAGTCCCGCGGGCCGAACTGTTCCGGGTCCGCACCCTCGTGCAGCACACCCAAAACGCAGTGTTCCAGCACCGCCACCTCCTCCTCATCGAGGGGCGACACCACGTCAGCACCTAGTGGCCCTGAACCCCAGTATTTCCGGTACGTCATCGGGCGCGCCGCCCTCCACGATCCGGGTGAGCGTCAGGCCCGCATCGAGCGCGGTGTGCAGCAGATCCGGGAGCGGTGTGTGCCAGGCGCCGACCCGAACCCGTACCCCATGCGGGGTAAATGAATCGAAGCGGCGCTCCCTGCGGTGGTAGCCGGCGTCGATCCGCACGACGGCCGGTTCGCTGCGGTCGGCGAACGCTCCGACGAAACTCGGGTGCACTCCAACGTGGACGAAGGTCCCGCCGGGACGCAGGATCCGCGCCGCTTCCCGGACCACGGCGGCATAATCGGGTACATCCGTATGCGCCAGCACGCACACCGCCGCTTCCGCCCGACCGCTCCCGAACGGTAGCGCCGTCGCATCCCCTTGCGCCACAGGCATTTCCGTGCGCGCATGGCGCAGCTGCCCGGCGGAGATGTCCACCCCGACCGGCCGCCAGCCCAGCTCGCGCAGCACAACCGCTCGCGCGCCGGTGCCGCAGCAGATGTCCACGCACACCGCACCGTCCGACCGGCCCAGCAAGTCACGCAGCATGTCGTGCACTCGGCCGCTGTAATCAGAAATCTCAGCGACATAACCGGCATACCAGTCGGCGATGTCGTCATATGCAGCCGACGCCTCCGACGCAGTCTTCGTCATGACGGTAGGTTAGCGGCATGCTCATGGACGAGGACGCCAAGCCGGCCGAGGTGCACCCGGAAGCCCCGCCACCTGGGACGATTCTGCCATCGCACTACGATCGGTGCTACGGCTGCGGCCCGCAACACCGGGCGGGGCTTCGGATGCGGATGACCACGGGTGAGGGGACGACGGTCTCGGGGCAGTTCGAGGTGACCGAGGAGCATCAAGGGGCACCGGGTCTCGCTCACGGCGGGCTGCTCGCCTGCGCCATGGATGAAGCTTTGGGTACCCTCGGCTGGCTGCTCGGGATCCCGTCGGTCACCGCCCGCCTGGAGTCCGACTTCCGCCTGCCGGTGCCGGTCGGCACGATACTTCACATGCACGCCCGCTGCCTGGGCATTGCCGGCCGCAAGATCTATCTCAGTGCCACCGCCCGACTCAACGATCCGGACGGTCCGATCGCCGTCGAGGCGCAGGCGCTGTTCCTGGCCGTGGAGCTGACCCACTTCGCCCGCCACGGCCAGCCACTCGACCTCGACCGCGAACCCACCCGCATCAACCCTTAGGCCCTAGGCCGCAGTGTTCGCCTGCACGGCCGCGGCGACCATCTCCCGCACGAACTCCTCATCCTCCGGCGACTCCGGCGAGACCGTCAGCGTCGCCCAGTCGGAGCTGCCCCGCCGCTCCACCCTCGGATCGTCCCCGAGCTCTCGGATCAGCGCCCGGGTCAGCCGCAGGTCGAGCACATCGTCGGCCTCAAGATGGGCGATCTCCCGGCCCTCGACCCAGTAGGCCAGATCATCCTTGTACCGCGAGGGCGCCTCCACCAGCCCACCCACGCTCAACACCAACTCACGCAACCACTCGTCGTCGCCGGACACAACTCTCACATCCCGCTAGTCCTGGCCCTGAAGTCCTCAATGTCGCGCCGCGTCTCGGCATCGACCTCGTCCGGACCCACCCGCTGCAGGATCTGACTGACCTTCGCGAATTGATCCGGGTGCGCCGACCAGTACGACGGCGGCGTCTTGAGCACCGCCACCAACACGTCACCGGGATAGTAGTCACCCTCCAGCAACGGGTCAGCGGTGAGCAGGTCAAGCGTGCGCGGCACCAGCACGTCCACGCCCACCTGCTGACTGAGCAGGACACGCAGATCCTCGGGCGCCAGCGCCCCCAAAGGTTTGCGGCGCAGCTGGTACACAGTCGTCATCAACTTGGTGGCCTCCGGCGGCGGCGTCCCCCACGACTGCTCCTCGACCTGCTCCAGGGTCAGGTCGTCGGCCGGCTTACCATTCAACATCCTCCTCAATCCCTCTCGCGGTGACTACGGTGGCCAGGGCAAGTATCCCTTGCTGTGGTCAAGCAGCTTGCTCGCCTCGGTCAGTTCATCTTGCACCGCGGCCCGCTCCGCATCCGACAGGCGCGTGTCGCCCATCTGGCGCTTGAGCTGATCGATCCGGTTGTTCAAGCCTCGCTGGGCGTTGCGCACCTCGTCCACGTGATCCCAGGGAGTGCCGTCCGGCTTGCGGGCGACCACCTCCCCCGCCGCCTCCCGCCTCGCCGCGTCGAGGTCCCGCTCGGTGAGGTGCTCCTTCATCCGGTCGGTCTTGCTGGGGATGCGGGGCGTGCCGTCGAGATCGGACTTGCGCGCCGCTGCCCGCACATCGTCGAGGCTGATGTCGTCGAGTTTCTTGCCCTGCCTTATCAGCCGTTTGAGGGCATCCAACAGGCCGAGGTTCTCAGCCTGTTCCATGATGTTGGCGGTGCTCACCCTCTTTGCGGCCATGGCAAACCCCGCAATCTTGTCGGGCGGAAGCAAAATCGAGCGCCTAGACGTTATCCATACATTCGGATCGAGGCAAGTCAGCGATGCGTCGAACACCACGCTGCCCGTGCCCTGCCCATTGCAAGGATGACTTCATAAAGATCGGCTGGAAGGTCGGGACGTATCTCCGCTGCAATTTCCTCGACGAGCAGAGCCGCGTCAGTGATGCGACCGATTTCTACTGCCCCGTCGACCATTGGAATCAACGCGGCCAATGGCGTCCCGAGTTCTCGCTCCACTTTTTCTGAAAGCGAGTCAAAATATTCCATGTCGTCGGTAAAAACCACGGCGACCAGATCGCGAATCGATTGACGAAATTTCGTTTCACTGTTCATGCGAGGCCTTGTGGCCGAACAATTCCGCGAAGAAGGCTGACTGGTCGACCGTGGCGGCTGCTTCGTGTGGTCCGCCGGAATCCAGGTCGAACACGGTGTCCTCATTGGACACGGTTATGCGCCCTTTCCGGTACCCACAAATGTTTGAAAATAGAGTGGTCGCGGCGAGCGGATCGTGAAAGTGCACCTGCCCCCTGCGTTCCAGCCAGGGGCCGGAGAATTCGAGCAGCGGTCCGGTGAAATGCGACCGGAACTCGTCCGCGTCCATCTTCACGTGGTACGTGACATCGAGTCCCACGGCCCGCAGGTGCGGCAGGTCGGTCCCGAAGACAACCGCGGCCGCCGCCGGATCGTTGCGAATGTTCCATTCCGATCCGGGGGCGAAGAAGCGCCCGCCCATGAGCACCAACGATTTTAGCAGCGGAGCGATGCCCGGGTCGGCGATGAGCAGCTGCGCGACGTTGGTCAGCGCCCCGATGGCGAGCAGCGTGACCTCGTGCGGATGGGCGCGGATGGTGCGGCTCATGAACCCCATCGCATCGGTGTCGAACGACGTCTCGTGCGGCCATTCGCCGGCCAGCGACAGCGGCGGCTCTTGCAGCGGCTCGCCGACGATGGGACGCTCGGCGCCGGCCACGATGGGCACGTCGGGCCGGCCTGCATGGCGGCACAGGACGCTGGCGAGCTTGGCCCGTTCGATCGGGGCGGCGGTCACCGTGGTCACTCCGAGCAGCTCGCAGCCGGGCTTGCGCAGCAGGTAGTCGAGGCACACCGCGTCGTCGATGTCGTTGCCGATGTCGGTGTCCAGTAGCACTCTGGCATGTGTCACAACACTGAAGCCTATGCGTAGACGAACCTTTCTGGCCGCCGGCATCGCCGCCGCGCTGCCCATCCCAAACCCTACGGCCGGCGAAAGCTTCCCTGAGCTCATTCATTTACCTTTGGGGTACCGTCCCGAGGGTATCGCGATCGGCAACGGCCCCACGCTCTATGTCGGCTCCACAGTGGACGGTGGGATCTACCGTGCCGACCTGTGCTCGGGCCGCGGTGAGGTGTTCATCGCGGGCCGGGCGGGCGCGCACGCCGGTGGCCTGGAACTTGACGACTACGGCCGCCTCTGGGTGTGCGGCCTTTACACCTTCGGCTACGGCGTGGTCGTCTATGACTCGCGCTCCGGCGAACGGCTGCGCGAGTACCCACTGGAAGCCGAATGGGTCAACGACGCCACGGCCACCTCCGAGGGTATCTACTGCACCGATTCGCGGCGTGCCGTGATGTACCGCCTGCCCAACGGCCCGTCCCTGCCCGACTCGTTCGAGGCGCTCCCGCTCCCGCCGGGCATCGGCGACGCCAACGCCTGGAACAACGGTGTGGTGGCGACGCCGGACGGCCGGATCATCACGGTCCAGTCCGGCACCGGCCGGCTGTTCAATTTTGACCCGCGCACCTGTGAGGCTGTCCAAATCGACGCGCCGCTCGTACAGGGCGGTGACGGCCTGCTGCTGATCGGGAGCAAACTTTACGTCGCCCGCAACGCCTACAACCTTGTCGCCAAGCTCCAGCTGAACGGAACCTTCACCGCGGCGACTCTCATCTCCGAGACCCGGCACACGGAGTTCGCCTTCCCCACCACGTTGGCAAGCTTCGGACCGCACGTCTACGTTGCCAACGCCCGCTCGTTCACCGTCGACCCGACCCCGACGACCCCCTACTACATAGTCCGGATCCCCCGCTGACTCAACTCCCTCTCCCTCTTGCGAGGGAGACAGGAAGGCCCAAAGAACCAGTCTCGCCGGTGATCCGGTGAGGCCGCTTAAACCTGCACGATCGCAGCGACATCATGAGAAACATGAAGGGAGAGCGATCGTGCGAGGGTATCGGATCCTTTGGACGGTGGCCGTGGCAAGCACCCTGGCAACCGGTTTCACCGTCGTCGCCCGAGCGGAAGATACGCGGGCGCCCCTGCAACGGGCACTTGACCAGCTTGTCGCGGCCGGTGCCCCCGGTGCGCTTGCCGAGGTCACCGCCGACGGGGTCACCTGGCGCGGGACCAGCGGCCTGGCCGAGCTGGGAGCTTCCCGGCCGGTTCCCGCCCACGGCCGGTTCCGCATCGGCAGCGTCACCAAGGCATTCGTGGCCACGGTGGTGATGCAGCTTGTCGCCGAGGGCAGGCTGTGCCTCGACGACCCGGTCGGGCGATGGCTTCCCGGCATTCTCCCGCCCGGGGGCGAGCGCATCACGCTGCGGCATCTGCTCAACCACACCAGCGGCCTCTACAACTACACGGACGAACTGCCGCTTCGAGATCCGGCGCGGCTTATGGCGATCCGGTTCCAGACCTGGAACCCGTGGGAGCTGCTTCGCCTTGCCACCGCCCATCCCCTGCTGTTCGAACCGGGGACGCGATGGCGCTACTCCAACACCGGCGACATCGTGCTGGGCCTAATCATCGAGAAGGTTACCGGCCGGCCTTACGGCGCCGAGATCGAGCGCCGGATCGTCCGCGCGCTCGGGCTTAACAACACGTCGACACCTAGCACGGCAACGAGTTTGGCGGATCCGCACGCCCACGGGTACCTGCCGCTGATGGACGCCAACGGGCCGAGGCTCGTCGACATCACCGAGTTCAACCCGTCCGCGGCATGGGCCGCCGGGGAGATGGTCTCCACCGCGGCCGACCTCAACCGCTTTATCGGCGCCCTTCTCCGGGGCCGGCTTGTCGACGGGCACCACCTGCGGGCGATGACCGCTGTCACCTCCCCTGCCGAGGACTACGGCCTGGGGATCACGCTGATACATCTGCCATGCGGCACGGTGTACGGCCACGACGGGGACTTTCCCGGCTACTCCACCTGGACCTTCGCGACCCTCGACGCCCGGCGGCGAATCACGGTCTCGGTCACCTGGGGAACCGGGCAACCCCGCGACGTGTCGGCGCTGCTGACCGGAGCGTTGTGCGCCGCCTGACGCCCAATGGACCGGCCGCGCCTCACCGGGTGGCCGGTCCGGACAGCCAGTGAGGCGCGGCCGGTCAGCCCGGTGAGATGAAGCCCGTCTCGTACGCGATGATGACCGCCTGTACCCGGTCACGCAGGCCGAGCTTGCTCAGAATGTTGCTGACATGGGTCTTGACCGTGTGCTCGCTGACGAACATCTCGGCGGCCATCTCGGCATTGGACAGTCCCCGGCCCAGCAGTACCAAGGTGTCTTGCTCCCGCGCGGTCAGCACCTCCCGCAACTGTCCCGTCCGCGCCCGCGCGGGAACCCGGCGGCCGATCACATCCGAGATCAGCCTGCGCGTGACGGCCGGTGCCAGCAGCGACTCCCCGGCCGCGACCACCCTGACCGCGTGGACCAGGTCGTCGCGCCGCACGTCCTTGAGGAGGAAGCCGCTGGCGCCGGCGTAAAGCGCGCCGTAGAGGTACTCCTCCTGATCGTATGTGGTCAGCATGAGTACCCGGCAAGCCGTTTCGGCGCACACGATCCTGGCGGCCTCGATGCCGTCCATCCGTGGCATCCGCACGTCAAGCAGCACGACGTCGGGTGCGTGGTCGCGGACCGCCGCGATCGCCTCCACCCCGTCACCCGTCTCGGCCACGACCTCCATGTCCGGCTGCGCACCAAGGATCATCGCGAACCCGTCTCGCACCAGCTCCTGGTCGTCGGCGAGAACGATCCGGATCATGCGTTTTCCCTTTCGGGGTACGGCAAGCGGGCCTCGACCCGGAATCCGCCACCGGGCGCGTTGCCCGCCTTGGCGGACCCACCGCAGGCGGCGGCGCGCTCGCGGATACCGTCAAGGCCGCGTCCGGGTGTGCACTCCCCGGCCCCGGTTCCGTTGTCGGACACCGTGATTGCCAGATCGCTCCCGCCCCATTCAAGCCGGACGACCGCCAGGCCCGCGCCGGAGTGGCGCATCACGTTGGTGAGCGCCTCCTGGACGATCCGGTACGCGGCCTCGTCGGCCTCCACTCCGAGCCGATGCGGTACCCCCTGAGCATGCATCTCCACCTTCGTCTCCGTCACCGCCATCCGGGCCACGAGGGCAGGTATCGCGGCGGCGGTAAGCCGCGCAGACTCACCGGCGCCGGGTGGGCCGTCCAGAACGGCGAGCGTATTTCTCAGCTGTACCATCGCTTCCCGCCCGGCGGCGGCGATCGCGCCGAACACCCTCTCCGCCCGCTCGGGATCGGTGCGTACCACCACCGGGCCCGCCTCCGCCTGCACCACCATCATGCCGACCGAGTGCGCAAGGACGTCGTGCATGTCGCGGCCTATCCTTGCCCGCTCCTCGGCCACCACCCGGGCCGCGTCGGCCGCCCGTTCCCGTTGCAGCTGCCGGGTCCGCTCCGCCAGCGCATCGGCACGCCCACGGGCGGTGCGCGCCAGCGTGCCGAGCAGGTAGGCGTTGAGCGGCAGCAGCACCGTGTACATGAAGGCGACCGGGTCACCGCCCTTCAGCCAGGCACCGACCGGCAGCAAGGTCAGGATCGCACCCAGGAACAGCCGTCGCTGCCAGCTGCGGCCAAGATCGACGACGGTGTATATCGCCACCATCCCGCCGTACTGCAGTGTCTGTCCGGGCATGTGGTGGGCCGAGACGAGGATGCCGAAGCATGCGACGACAAGCGCCACCGCGAAGGGTGCCCGGCGCCGCCAGACCAGCGGCAGCACCGTTCCCGCGTTCAGGAACGCACCGAGCACGGTCTCCTCACCCGGCGGGCCGGTCACGAAAGGCAACGACACCGGCAGCGCAACGACGAACGCCACCGCGACGTCGCCTGCGTAGTTGTTCGCCCGCGCCGTGCCCACGGGACGCGATTATTCTCGCCCCGAGCCCTTCGCGCCTCGCCGGTAAGAGGGATCTGAGCCCTGGGATGGCGGCGGTGGGCGAACCGTCAGGCCCGCCCACCGCCGCCGCCGTCGGAACTACCAGGGGCAAACGAAGTGGAAGAAACTCACCCGGGCGCCTACCGCGTCGCGGATGTTGAGTTGGGCGAGGTAGTCGGGCTCCGCCTCGTCGAAGAAGCAGGCGAAGTGCGCCTCGGTCACGCGGGCCACGGGATCGGTGATGACGTAAGGCAGCGGTCTCGGGACCGGCACTGTCCAAGTCGCAGTGGCCAGGTCCACGCCGCCCGCCCACCGGACGTAACAGACCCAGCCCCGCCCGATCGGCTCCGCTCCGCATATGGACGAGTCGATGTGCAGCGCTATCGGCCGGGTGCCGGTCGGGGGTATCAGCTCAAGGAAGAAGTCGTCCAGGATGGGCTGGATCGGCTGGTAGGCGGTCGGGCCGTTGGGGTTCCTCTCGCAGCTGGCGCCGAAGAGAATGTCGCCCGTCGCGGCCACCTGGACGCCTGCGGCCCGGAAGCCGTCGCCGACCACGGGCGCACCCGAGTCGCCGTTGGCGCCACAGATCGAGGTGATGGTCAGGCCGGTAATGAGGCGTTGCACGATGCGGCCATTGATATTGAAGCTGATCAACATCGGGACGTCGGTGTCCTGCACGCTGCCGCAGCGGAACTTGCTCACCCGGCCGGCCTGGCACACGAAGTCGTTGGTGACCAGGACAACCGGGCCCGATACCTGGCGCAGCATCCCGTTCACGAACGTGTTCATCTCGCCCGTGGCCCGGAAATTCTCATTCGTGATCTCGGCCCAGCCGCGGTCCGGCCCGGGGCCCGTGTTGTCGAACGTCGACGTCACCACCCGGCCGATGTCCTGGGTACTGAACCGGACGGGCCGTCCGGTCGCTCCACAGTGGCCGGCGGTGAGGAACCCCGACATTGTCGGGATGTCCCTGCGGCGGACCCCGAAGCCGACGGTGCACCCCGACAGCGACTCCGTGTCGCCTGCGTAGACGTTGGTGGTCGTGGCGGTCATCGTGCCCTCCACCGTGACGTAGCGGACCAGGTCCGGGTCCACGCCGGACCGCGCGACCATCGCCGCTCCGGCTGCCCGGCCGGCCTTACTGGTCTTCACCACGATCTTGTTCGCGGCCTGATCCACGTGCCAGGTCTGGATGCCTGCGGGCAGTCCGTCCGGCGACATGCGGTCGACGGCGGCCTGCAAGTCGGCCAGCGGGTGCGCGACCAACCGCGGTCGTGCGCCGGCCGCGGCCACGACACCGGTGAGCCGCTTGTCGGCCACCGCCACCGTGAGCACCGAACCGTCCGGGTCCAGCCAGGCCCCGCCGTAGGCCCGGCCCAACGTTGCACGAAGCTTGTCGTGGATGCGGTGGGCGCTCTGGCTGCGTCCAACCCGGACGATCGCCTCGTCCCGGTCCAGGTGCAGGTCACGTTGCAATGCCGCGAACAGGTCCGGCTGCTCCGCCTCCAGTTTCGACCCGGCCTCCGGCGTCCAGGCCAGCGTCGTCCCCGCTATCGCCACGGCCGCGGGCCCGGTCAGGATCATCACGGTCGTACCGGCGGCCAGCAGACCGACCAGCCAACGATGTCGTGTCATGCGTACCCTCCTCT
>DASUXL010000123.1:0-8815 GCA_036377915.1 Candidatus Limnocylindrales bacterium | reverse complement strand
TCAGGTCGACTTGGGTGCCAGCTATAGCATCAGCCGGGTTCGGTTGGTGTGGGAAGCGGCGTACGGGTCGGCGTACCAAATCCAAACCTCAAGCGATGGCACGATCTGGAGCACCGCCCGGTCGGTCACGGGAGGCAACGGCGGTGAGGACGACAACACCGGCCTGACCGCAACGGGCAGGTATGTGCGCATCTTCGGCACGACGCGCGCGACCGGTTGGGGATACTCCTTGTTCACTTTCGAAGTGTACGGAGTCTGATTGTTAGGCGTGCCCGGGAGCGACGTCGCTCCCGGGCACGCTCAAGGCAGCTCAAGGAATTCTCGAAGCGCCTCTTCCACCGAAGTCATTGTGGCGTGTGATACAAATCCCGCGTTGTCAAACGGCCAGACCTGACCGCGCCTCACCCCTCCGAGCCGCGTAGAGCAATGTCATTGCTGGCTTCGATAGGAGCCGTGTCTGCATCGATCTGTTGTGGGGTCCGGCCACGGAGGTATTCACCAAAAGCTTGAGCAGCCGCGCGTTGGCGTGCGCGGCGAGCCTCGGGAAGCACGCGGCGAACCGCCGCCGTCACCGCTGCCGAAGCGTTGCCCTGACTTTGCAGGTAAGCCGCGACATCATCGGGCACGCTGATGCTGAGCTTGACGGTCATACTTTCTTGCTACCTGATTCGTGGGCATGAGCTGAACTAAGCGTTACGCCACGCGGTGCAGCTGACCTTCTGGTACTTGCAGAGTCGGAAGCTGCGGATCAACGCGGCTCCCGGGTCCGCGGTCCAACAGGTGTGGGTCGGGGAGCTGAAGCCAAGTTCCTGGCCGGCGCTGGTGCGCACCCAGCCCATTGCCCACTTCCCGTCGCTGGTCCGGTCGCAGACCGACGTCCGCTGATGGTCCGAGCTGACCGACATCAGGTCGGCTCCGTTGTAGACGTATGTGTAGTGGGCCTGCGCGGCCGTGGCGGTCAGTGCCAAGGTCAATAGTGTCGCGACCATGCTGGCCGCGGCGAACTTGGCGATCGTGGTCCTTTGCCTCATCTATGCCTCACTCTCTGGAATAAAGCACTTAGCGTACGTCGGGTGTGCGGCTCGTCGAGTACCTCGCCGACCCAAGCTTCAGAGTCGGCGCGTTGCGGGGAGCGGGGGTTGGGTTCGAGCCAGTCTGCCGCGGCGGCCTCGGTGATGTGGCCCAGCTGGGCGATGAGCATCGAGAAATGGCCGGGTCTTTCCAATCGGGCGGGGCCGCCGGCCGACCGGTAGGCGTCGACCAGTGCGCGTGCCCGGCCGGGATCGGTGCGGCCGAACTCGAACAGGACGCAGGCCAGCTCCTGGCCGGGGTCGGCGGCACCGCTGTTCTCCCAGTCGATGACGCAGATCCCGCCGGTCGTGGTGGGCAAAACGTTGTCTGCCCACAGGTCCCGGTGGCAAGTGCGCAGATCGGTGGGCGGCTCCAGCCAGGATTCCAGGGCGACCAGCTCGTCGCGCAGAGCGGCCAGCCGATCGGCGAAAGGGGCTCCCGCAAGGCGAAGCCGCTCGACGAGGTCGTCCCAGCGTTGCGCGCCCACGGGTTCGGTATACCAAGGGTGCACCGGCTCAGGCTCAGATTTTATGGGTACCAAATGAATCGCCGCCACCACCGCACCAACGAGAGCCGGGTCCAAGCCGGGGTCGGGCGGGAGCAGATCGACCCACTCGTAGAGCCGGACCTGCTCCCCATCGACATCGGTGAAAACATCCCCGGCGGGAGTGCGGCGAACCCGCGGCGCGGGCACCCCCGCGGCGTGCGCGGCTTCCTGGAACGCCGTCGTCAGCCGCACCTCGTCCTCATTGGACGGACGGAACGGCACCTTCACCGCCCAGTCACCGTCGCCGGTCTCCAGCCGCCAGACGACACCCTGCTTGCCTCGGGCGACCGGTCCGGCCGACAGCCTCGCCTGCCCTGCGAGACCGAACGCACGGGCGATCCGGACGGCGTCCACTACGCCTTTACTTGGTACGTCGGCGTGATGACCGCACGTGCGAGGGTGTGGAAGACGAGGTGGAACGCGACGACCGCGGGGCTGGCGTCCGGCGCGACATCGAGCCGCTCGACGTCGAGCGCGTGGACGGCGAAGAAGTAGCGATGCGGCCGGTCTCCGGACGGCGGGGCGGCTCCACCGTACCCATCGGTGCCGTAATCGGTCCGCACACTGAACGCGCCACCGCCCTCCTGCGCGCCGCGGGCAGGCTCGGTGACGGTGAACGACGACACCTGCGGTAGCAGCTCGTAAGGGTCCGGGGCGAGGGGACGGTCAAGGCTCACGGCTGGGGCTCCTCTCCATCTTCAGAGCGGCAGTCAATCATTGCAGCCTATCGAGTCTGGCACGGACCTCCTCGGCCTCCGAATGGCCGAGCTCGTCGAAGATCGCCGCAGCGACCTGCCAGACTGCCGGGCGGCGTCGCCGAGAGCCTGATGTGCCGCGACGGGCGGCACCTCGATGCGGTCATCGGCCTCCTGCCGGCCGCCAGGGGCGACCGCGATCGCGCCGCGAGCTACCGGAAAGCGTCACCTTCCTGGACCGACTCGTTCTTCCAGAATTCGCGGCCTCGCGGCTTGGAGATTCGTGAGTAGATTTGACTGTGTGCATGAATTGACCGACGAGGAGCTGGCGCGGCTGCGCGAGCGGGGGCACGACCTGGTAAGAGCATGCGAGTGGAACGAACTGTTGAACATGTCGGGCATGTTTCGCCGCGACTTCGAGTACTGGACGAGGTTCTGGGCACCGCAGATCGCGATCGCCGCCCGGCACCTCGGCGACGAAAGCGCGCGCGGCTTCCTCAACGAGGCGATCGCCCGAGGCTTCAGCCAACCCGAGCTTTTCTACGACCAGATGGAGGAGTTGTTCGGTGGTGAAAGTGACTGGGCGGATCTGAGGGCGGCAATGGCCGCCAACGTGCCGCCGCCGGTCTTCGAACTCCTTGACTGGCCGGCCTTTTCACCCGCCCATCCGGTGCGGCTGGACGAGGTACCCCCGGATCACCTTGATGAACTCAGACAGCGACTGCCGCAGCGACATCCTTCAGCCTGGGACACCGCGAAATCTCTGCTGTCCTGGGTTGCCCTTGCCTGGCAGCACTCCGGAAGCTCGCATGTGCAACTGCAGGACGCCGTGCACGTGCTCGAACGGGTCGAGGCGGGGGAGCGGTTCGCGTGCGTGGAGTATTCAATCGTGCTGACCCAGGCCCTCAACGCGTATGGCATTCCGGCGCGGCGTGTTGGGTTGCTCGCGCCCAATTACCATACCGGGTTCGGCCGTGGACACGTCGTCACCGAGGCGTGGATCGATGAGCTGGGACGCTGGGTCGTCCTGGACGGGCAGAACGGCATGTACTGGGTGGATGGTGACTCGAACCCGCTGGGGCTGCGGGAGCTGGGCCGCCGCAACAACGCCGGCGAACCGGCCGCGGAGGTGGAAAGCTTGGCGGGCAAGCAGTCCGCCGTCCCCGAACGGTGGTGGCCTTACTTCCACAGGGCGCGCGAGACCGGGTTCATGGTGGTGTCGGCGCCGTTCACGCCCGCATTCCAGGACAAGCACTGGCTGGAGACCGATGAGTTGCGCCTCGATGCGGCAGGCAGCGACCCGGACCTGCTTGAGCTGGGGATCGGGGTGGTCAAGGTGGACGAGGCACCGGCGATCCAGCCGCTGACCCGGCACCCGCACGCGACCGGATTCGAGGTGACTTTGGACGGGCAGCGGTGGCGGCTGCCCCCGTCCGGTCAGGCGTGGCCGGTCCTGGCGGGCAGGCCGGGGGAGTATTCGGCGACCATCGCCACAATGACAGCCTATGGCGCGCACTGCCCCCGACAGTTGCGATACGTATTTCGGCCAGTTGTGATCGCGGCGTAGTTGTGTGAGTCTGACCGGACAGTCAGGCGGCGCGGCCGGGGTCGACCGAACCCCGCACGGCCGCGCCGCGTTGTGTACAAAGGGAGGGAGGACCCTTTGCGTTTTCGGGTAATCAGCGGAGTCAGCGTCTCCGTGGCGCTGCTCGCCGCCGGCCTGGCCGGTGCACCGGCCAGCGGCGCCGCTCAACCGGTCGATGTTCCGGTGGAGCCGCTAGCCGCCCCCCACAAGGACAACCTGCCCAACGCCTTGGCGGAAGGGCAGGCGGCGTTGAAGAAAGACGCCATCGCCCGGGTCGTCAACGGGACGGCCACGCCGGAGCTGCGCAACGGCTCCGAGGTGGTCCGGGTCGGTGGAAACCGTTGGGCGGAACTCAAGAAGAAGGCCGACAAAGTCGATCCGATCTTCGTGGTGCTGGCCGATTTCGGCAACCAGGTGGACTCGCGGTTCGGTGGCACCGTCGGCCCGATCCACAACCAGATCCCCGAACCGAACCGCGCTGTCGACAACAGCACGGCCTGGAAGGCGGATTACACCACCGACCACTACATGGAGGTCTACAACGGTCCGGGCGAGTCGGTGGCGGACATGTACAGCAAGATGTCCGGCGGGAAGTACTCGGTGAACGCCCAGGTAAGTGACTGGGTGACATTGCCGTTCAACGAAGCTCGCTACGGCAGCAACAACGCCGACGACAAAGAGGTTTACTGGCCCTACGTTCGGGACTCGGCGAACGCCTGGTACGACTCGCAGGTCGCGGCGGGCAAGACCCCGCAGCAGATCACGGAGTACCTCAAGCAGTTCGACGTGTGGGACCGCTACGACTTCGACAACGACGGCAACTTCAACGAGCCCGACGGTTACATCGACCACTTCCAGACCGTCCACGCCGGTGAGGGCGAAGAGGCCGGCGGCGGTGCCCAGGGCCCCGACGCCATCTGGTCGCACCGCTGGTACGCCTTCGGGGACCTGCTCGGAAAGGCCGGCCCGGCCGGCAACTTCCTCGGCGGGACCCAGATCGGCACCTCGGGCATCTGGATCGGTGACTACACCGTGCAGCCGGAGAACGGCGGACTCGGGGTCTTCGCCCACGAGTTCGGCCACGACCTCGGCCTGCCCGACATGTACGACACCGCGGGCGGCGACAACGGCACCGGCTTCTGGGACCTCATGGGCGCCGGCAGCTGGCTGTCCGACAGCACCATCGACATCGGCACCAGGCCGGTGTACATGGGCGCCTGGGAGAAACTGTTCCTCGGCTGGCTCGACTATGAGATCGTCCGTGACGGCAGGACCCAGCACATAGCGCTGGGTTCGGCGGCCCGGCCGGAAGGCCCGCTGCCACAGGCCGTGGCGGTCTCGCTGCCGTCGCAGCACGTGGTGCGGGACTACAACGACCCGCACTCCGGATCCGCCGAATGGTGGGGCGGAAGCAAGGACCAGATCAACTACAGCCTTGTCCGCGACATCGACCTCACCTCCGCGACCACCGCTTCGATCAGCGCGTGGGCGTGGTACGAGATCGAGGAAGGCTTCGACTACCTGTACGCCGAGGCGAGCCTCGACGGAGTCATGTGGGAGCACGTCGGCGAACCCATCACCGGTGAGAAACCACAGTGGTCGCAGCTGACGTACGACCTGTCGGCCTACGCCGGAAAGAACGTCAAGTTCCGCTTCCGGTACCAGACCGACGGCGGCGTCCACCTCGCCGGCCCGTTCCTTGACGACATCACCGTCACCGTCAACGGGTCCCCCGCCTTCAGCGACAACGTTGAATCCGGCGACAACGGGTGGGCGGCGATCGGGTTCAGCCGCATGAACGGCGTGCACGAGTTCGACGCCGAGCGGTTCTACCTTGCCGAGTTCCGCAGCTACACCGGCTACGACAGCAGCCTGCGCACCGGTCCGTACAACTTCGGGTTCACCAACGCGAAGCCGGACTGGGTGGAGAAGTTCCCGTACCAGGACGGCCTGCTGATCTGGTACGTCAACAACGCGTTCGAGGACAACAACACCAGGGTGCATCCTGGTTTCGGGCAGGCTCTGCCGTTCGACGCCCGGCCGGCCCCGATCGCGTGGCCCAACTGCAGCGTCCCGCCGACAACCGGCAACCCCGCCGGACTCTGCATGCTGGGCAACCGTCGCCAACCGTTCGACGCCACATTTGGTACCCAGGCCACCGACGCGGTCACATTCCACCGCCTCAGTGTCCCGGCAAGCGTCGCCTCGCAGCCGGCCATCCGGGTGTTCGACGACTCCGATGTGAACCGCTACTACTCGGCCCAGAACCCCTGGTCGTCGGTGAAGACAGCGGGCAACGGCGTGAAGATCGAAGTGGTGCTGGAGCTTGCTCGCGGTCCGCTGCCGGTCATGCTGGTAAAGGTCACCAACTAGCGATTGAATTGTTACCGCGGCTCGCATCCAGCGGGCCGCGGTAACTTGTTCGGTAACGCGCGCCTCATATGATCGCGATACCCAACGCGAGCGCGTGGCGCGCAGCTACACCGGCGTGTAGGCGGCAAACTGCGGCGCGCGCGGTTGCAATGTGCAGACCGCCAACGGGTACCAAAGCAGCACCGCCCCGGATCGCCTGACCGGAACATACACGGTGAGCGCGGATGTCCTGCGGGTGACGTGGAGCGGTGGCCAGTGGGAGGAGTGGACGGTCTCCACCCTGCTGGATGGCAAAATCGCCAAACTCACATTGCGCGCCAACAACTTCGGCGCCACGCACGCGTTCGGCTCCGGCAGCCGCTGCGCCGCCGGCCGCACGGACAAAGCCCAGTACCACATCTCCATGCCCACCACCAGCGGCACCAGCCGCCGGGACACGCTGTGGCACTGGTTCACCGCCAATGGCGACGACATCGGGGTCTTCGCCATCACCGATCTGTGAAGCGGCCCTTGACACCCGGATCGCTGTAACAGATCCTGTTACAATGGCGGCGAACAGCAGGGTGACGATCGCGGTGCACGCGCTGACGTGGATGGCGCTGGCGCGTGCGCGCGGGCGTGACGTCATGACCTCTGACGAGGTGGCCGCCAGCATCAACACCAACGCCGTCATCGTGCGGCGCAGCCTTGGCGATCTGCGCGCGGCGGGCCTGGTCGAGGTGCGCCACGGCACCGGCGCCGGGTGGAGCCTCGCGCGCGAACCGGGCGACATCACGGTGCTTGACGTCTATGACGCCGTCGAGCCGGGGCCGCTGTTCGCCTTGCACCACACCGAGCCCAACCTGCAATGCCCGGTCGGCAAAGGGATCCGGCCCGCGCTGACCGCCGTGTACGGCGGCGCCGAGGCGGCGTTGCGCCGCGAGCTTTCCGGGACCACCATTGCTGACGTGCTCAGGGAGACCACCGATGAACGTGCTTGAGCTACGGCAATACACGCTGCACCCCGGGCGCCGCGACGACCTGATCGAGCTGTTCGACCGGGAGTTCGTGGAGACGCAGGAGGCCGAAGGCATGGCCGTCGTCGGCCAGTTCCGCGACCTCGACCGGCCCGACAGGTTTGTGTGGCTGCGAGGGTACGCCGACATGGGCGCGCGGCTGGCCGGCCTGACCGCGTTCTACGGCGGTCCGGCCTGGAAAGCCCATCGGGACAAGGCGAACGAGACGATGGTCGACAGCGACGACGTGCTGCTGCTCCGGCCGGTCGGGGACGGCTTTCAGCGGCCCGGCGGGCGCGATGCGCTGCCGGCGGCGCGAACCGTGGTGGCAACGGTGTTCTATCGGGACAGTCCGTTCGACGACGGGTTTGCCGGGCACTTTGCTGGCGCGATGGCGTGCTACACCACATTGGACGAACCCAACACGTTCCCCGCTCTGCCCGTGCGCACAGACGCCTACGCGTTCGTGGTCTTCGCGCGGGAGCCTTTGGCGGTGAAGGGTTTTACGGCCGACCACCTTTGGCTGGCGGCGACCGGCCGTTCCTGGCTGCGATAGCCTCCTCAGACGGTGAGGCGGATGACAAAGTCCTCGGTTGGGATGACGCCGTTCTCGCCGCGCACCCCCGGTTCGTCCAAATTGGAAGTGAGGATCCACAGCGATCCGTCGGGCGCGACCGTCACCGCACGCATACGGCCGTAGCGGTTGATAAGCATTGGTTCATTGGGGGTACCGTTTAGCCCGACCCGGAACAGACGCTTCGCCGGCAGGCAGGCGACATAGACGCGGTCGTCCTTGACGGCGATGCCGCTGGGCGAGCACTTGCTCGTCGGTGCCCAGACCGCGATCGGATTGGTGTAGTCGGGGTTGTTGCCGAGGCCCTCGGCGTTGGGCCAGCCATAGTTGCGTCCCGGTTCGATCCGGTTCAGCTCGTCGGCGGCCTTGTGACCGAGTTCGGAGGCGTAGAGCCTGCCCTGCGAGTCCCACGCGATGCCTTGCACGTTGCGGTGGCCGTAGCTGTAGACAGGCGAGTTGGGGAAGGGGTTTCCGGGCGCTGGCTTGCCTTCCGGCGTGATGCGCAGGATCTTCCCGCCCAATGAGTTGAGATCCTGGGCGAGCCCGGGGTGGACCGCGGTTTCACCCGTTGTGGCGTAAAGCATCCGGTCCGGCCCGAAGGCGAGCCGGCCGCCGTGGTGGTAGCGCGAACCGTTTGGCAGGTAGTCGGCGACCGGGATGCCGGTCAGGATCGGTTCCGGTGGCTGGCCCAGGCACAGCCGCGCGATCCGGTTGTCAGACTCGGTGGCGTAATAGATGTACACCCAGCGGTCGCTGGCATAGTCGGGGGAGACGGCGATCCCGAGCAGACCGCCCTCGCCGAAGCGGTTGGCCACGTCCGGGATCCGCTGCACCTCGGTAACCTTGCCGTCCGGGGCCACCGACACGATGCGGGCCTTGCCGCCCGGATCCTCGGGCGTCTTGTTGCCGCGTTCGGTGACCAGGGCGGTGCCGTCGGGCAGGAAGGCTATGCCCCAAGGGATCCGCAGCCCTCGC
>DASUXL010000122.1:0-18022 GCA_036377915.1 Candidatus Limnocylindrales bacterium | reverse complement strand
CGGGGTGAAGCTGCTGTGCGAGAGCCCGATCGGGTCGAGGATGAGCGAGGTGACGGCCCGCTCATACGGCATGCCCGTCACCTTCTCGATGACCCGGCCCAGCAGGTTGTAACCCGCCTGGCTGTAGGAGGCCCGGGTGCCCGGCGGTGCGATAAGTTCAAGCCCGTCCATCCTTGCCACATAGGCCGCGAGGGCATCGTCGGTCTCGCCGGCGTCGACGATCACGCCCCAGCCGAGCCCGGCGGTGTGGTTGAGCAACTGCCCGATGGTGATGGTGGCGGCGGTCTGCTCGTCGGCGAGGACAAGTTCGGGGACGTAGCGGCGCACGGGCGCGTCGAGCTCGACCCGCCCCTGCTCGACCAGCCGCATCAGCGCGGTCGAGGTGAAGGTCTTGGTGACCGAGCCGATGACGAACACGGTGTCCCGATCCACTTCGACCGGGTCGTCCACGCTCGTGACGCCGTGGCAGGCATAGATCTCCTTGCCGCCCGCCCAGACGCCGACGGCTGCGCCCGGGATGCCGAACTGATCGGCGGTGGCGGCGACAAACTCCTGTAGCGACATGACTTTTCCCTCTCGCGACGATGACTTGAACGTTGTTCAAGTACTCACCATAGGCCGAACTTGAACGTTGTGCAAGTCCGGGATAATCTTTGTCGCATGCCGCGCGACACTCTCACCCGCGAACAGATCGTCAAGGCCGCCATCGACCTGCTCGACTCGGAAGGCCTGGAGGGTCTGAACATGCGCGCCCTCGGCGCCAAACTCGGATCGGCGGCGACCGCGGTCTACTGGCACGTCGGCAGCAAGGAGAACCTCATCGGCCTCGCCGCCGACCAGGTGTGGACCGAGATAGAGCTGCCCGACCTGGACAGGACGGATTGGCGGACAGCGGCGGCGCGCATGGCCGTGGATCTGCGCGCGATGATGGCCCGCCACCCGTGGCTGGTGCAGGCTTTCGGCTCATTCCTGGTGTTCAGTCCGGGCAAGGCCCGCCATGACGACCACAGCCTTGCCGTCTATGAGGCCGCCGGGTTCAGTGCGCCGCAGGCGGACCAGGCGGCGGCCACCGTCTTCACCTTCGTCATGGGCCATGCGCTCGGCCCCGCCGCGGACGCCTCGCTGACCCGCAAACTCGATCGTGAAGGCACGGGCGTTCAGGACGCGATGCGCGACCACGCGGCCAAGGTCAGCAGCTTGGCCGCGAAGTTTCCGCGCCTGGCATCCCGCCTCGAATCGTCGGGCGCCGAGTACACCGCGGCTCCCGACAACAGCTTCGAGTTCGGGCTCGAGGCGATCCTCGACGGTCTGGAGTCCCGGCTCAGCGCTTGACACCGTCGGCGCTACGCGACTTCCGGGAACTCCCGGCGGACCGTGGCGAGGAACGCCGGCACATCCCGGCCGTAGGCGGTGGCCGCCGCCCACAGTGCCTCCAGCGCCGCCTGCAGCGGATCGGGCGCGGTGGCCGCGGTGAGCGCGGGCACCGCCATCGAAACCGGATCGACCTCGACACCGCTGCCGAGGACGTCGCCGCCGAAGATGTGGGCGAATGGATCCGTTGCGCCGCCTTGTGAGAACACGGCAAAGGACTCGTAGTAGACCTCCTCCCCGGAGGGGCGGAATCGGCGCCACAACTCGTCCGGATCGTCGAACGGGGCGGGCAGCGGTTCGTCGCGGTCGAGCGCCTCCCACACCGGGGCAAGCCAGTCCCGGTCGGCGATGCCGGCATGGGTGAAGGCGTGCCGTGCGGCCCAACGGGCGATCCGCCGCTGTGTCCGCGGGTCGGCCTCGGCGACCCCGTCCACGAGGTCGCGGTCCAGGTTGGCGATGCCGAAGACGTTGCCCACCACCTGACGTAGCCGCTCGGACGGCGGGCGGCCGCCCCAACGCCGGGCCTCGTCACGCAGGCGCAGCTCCTCCGTCCGGCGCTCGCGTTCAAGCAGGGCCAGGCGCTCCGCCTCGGCCCGCTGCTCGGGCGTCGGCGGTGCAGGCAGGCTATGGGCATAGCCGTGCCAGTAGGCGGCGTGGCTGGATGCCTGCCGCAGCACCGCATCGGGCCGTGGCACCTGATCTCCGATCGGCCAGAGCTGCAACAGGTACTCATCCTGGGCAAGCTCGTCGAGATCGGCTCCCACCTGCTCCCGGCCGCGGTCCATTCCCGACGCGCAGTACCGGACGCGGAATCCGTTGCCGGGGTTGGACTCCAGGTGCAGGTCCCACCAGCCCTCGCCGCCCCACGCCTGAAGGTGGATCATCGTCGAGGCGGGCAGGAACGGGACCTCGACGACCTCCTCCCACCCGCCGGTGGCCTCGGGTGGCTGCCCGTCATGCAGCTCGACGGTCAGCTGGACGTGGCCGCTGTGGGTACCGGTTATCAGGAACAGTCCACCTTGGACGGCCGCGCCGCACAGGCCGTTGGACTGCCCGGCGAACGACTCGGTCAGGTCGAGGAAATCGTCGTCGTCGCCGGTCACGTAGAACTGGCCGTAGGCCACCGGCATCGGATCTTGGAAGAGGGTCCGCCGCAGCACGCTCCAGAGGGTAGACCATTCCCTATCGTGGTGTATCGTAGGACGCGATAGGGAAGGATAGAGCATGTCTCAGCCGTATTCGGTAGGTCAGGTGGCGGATCTGCTCGGCCTGCACGTCAAGACAGTGCGCGGTTATGTGCGCGACGGGCGGCTCAAGGCGGTGCGGATCGGCAAGCAGTACAGGATCATGCGCGACGACCTGGAGGCGTTCACCGGCCATCCGGTCCAGCCGCCCGCGCGCGAGACCGCCCGGCGCACCCGCCAGGTCGAGGTGTCAAGCGTGGTTCAGGTCGACGCCATCGGCCCGGACGCCGTCCGCCGGCTCACCAACATCCTCATGGCATCCGTCGCCGTGCGCCCCGAGGGCACCGACCGGCTGCGGTTGCAGACCGTCTACGACGAGGAGCACGCAAGCCTGAAGGTCATCGTGATCGGCGGTCTGGCCGACAGCGCCGAGATCCTGCGCCTCGTCGACACACTCCTTCAGGATGGATCATGAAGTCTATTTACAAGACCCCCGGCGGAGAGCAGGTCGTCAGGTCCGAATACCGGCGGCTGCTGGAGCGGTGGCCCGTCCCCGCCGAGCAGAGCACCATCCCGACAGCGCAGGGCGACACCTTCGTTCTCAGCTGCGGCCCGGCCGATGCCCCGCCGCTGGTGCTGCTGCACGGGACAGGGACGAACACCGTGATGTGGGCCGGAAACATCACTACCTGGGCCAAGCATTTCCGGGTCCACGCCATCGACGTGATCGGTGAGCCCGGGCTCAGCGCACAGTCCCGCCCGCCGCTGGACTCCGACGCGCACGCCGCCTGGCTGGACGAGGTCTTCGACGGCCTGGGTCTGGCGCGGCCGGCGGTCGTCGGGACATCTTTAGGCGGCTGGCTCGCGCTGGACTATGCGATCCGCCGACCCGGCCACGTCACCCGGCTGGCGCTGATGGCTCCCAGCGGAGTCGGGCGGCAGAAGTGGGGCGTGCTGATCACCGCGATCCTGCTGCTGCCCTTGGGCCGCCGCGGGCAGGCGATGACTCTGCGCCGGGCCTTGGGCGTGCGGGCCTCGTCCGCCGCCACCGACCTCGGGACCATGACCCTGCTTATCCACCAGCACTTCCGGCCTCGATTCGACCGCCTGCCACAATTCAGCGTCGAGGCTCTGTCCACAATAGACGCTCCGGTGCTCGCCGTCGTGGGTGGCCGCGACGCCATGCTCGACTCCCACCAGACCAAGCAAAAGCTTGAAGAGGCCGGAAAGGAAGTGCATCTGCTGCCAGACGCCGGCCACCTACTGCCCGACCAGACAGAGTCCATCCTGGACTTCCTGCGCGGTCAAGCCGTAGGGTCATCCGCGTGATCATCCGCGAGCAGCGCACCGGCGACCAGGCGGCCGTGCGCGAAGTCATCCTTGAGGCGTTCGGCGAGACCAAGGTCGTCGACCTGTTCGATGTGCTTGCGGCACAAGGTGCCCTGTCCTACGTCGCCGAGGCGGGCGGCGAAGTCGTTGGGCACGTGGCACTGTCGGGCTCCTGGATCGATGCCGAGCCCAGCCTGGTCGAGGTGCTCGTCCTCAGCCCGCTGAGCGTCCTGCCGTCACACCAGCGCCAGGGCATCGGTGGCCGGCTCGTGCGCCACGCCATCGCCGCGGCCGAGCAGGCTGGCGTGCCGGCGCTCTTCCTCGAAGGCTCACCGGCCTACTACTCCCGCTTCGGATTCCAGCCCGCCGCCGCGCACGGCTTTACGAAGCCTTCGGTGCGCATCCCTGACGCCGCTTTCCAGGTGGTACAGCTGCCGGCCCACGAACCCTGGATGACCGGCGCTTTCGTTTACCGCGATGCCTTTTGGGCGCTGGACTGCGTCGGGCTCAGGTAGTCGTCGTCCCCTGCAAACTCGCACAGTGCGATCGTGGCGTCGTCGTAGCGCTTGAACCGCGGCCGGGCGATGCCGGTCAGGTCACCGTTCTCGGCGTCGCGGATGCGTTTGATGAGCGCCTCGGGACCTTCGGTGGTCGCCAGGTCGAGCAGTTCTCGCCAGTCCATGATGGCGAAGGTGTCAACCGCGCGGGTGGCTCCGTCGGTGAGCAGCGCTGCGCGGCGGAGGGCGTTCGGGCCGGTGAGCGGCAGGACCCCGGTCACGGCGTGGCGGGCGGCGGCCGGGTTCGCCGCGGCGATCCAGTAGCCGGCATCGGAGTTGGTCAGCAGGTATTTGCGGCGCTCGGAGTCGACAAAGCGCTGGGCGTGTTCGGGTGTGCCGAGCAGGGTGGTCCCGTCGAGGTAGTCGCGGCGGATACCGGCGACGGCTTGCTCGAACCTGGTGTCCGTGAGCACGGCGATGTCGCGGCCGTTGTCGACGACGAGGAACGCGTCGCACAGGATCAGGTACTCCAGCCGGGGCCCTGACCGCCTGACCAGGCAGACGGTCGCGGCCAGCGTCGCGGGGTTGGTGAGGTCGCACGCTCCGCCGTGGTCGCCGTTCGTGGCGGCGATGGCCGCGGCGAGCAGATCCGCCAGCGGCGCCAACGGATCGCGGCCGGCGGCCTCGGACAGGCGTGTGGTGAGCCGGTCCACGTACCACGCGACGCTGTGCAAGCATCCGCTCTCGATGCTCGTGGGCTGGGTGACCCCGTCGAAGACGCCGACGAGGTCGCCCTTCACCAGGACTCGGTCCTCGTTGTCCGGGTGGTCCGGGGCCGGCTCCGAGACGCTACGCGTCCACATACTGCGCAAGGTGTTGGCCGGTAAGGGTTGAGCGGGCGGCGACAAGGTCCGCGGGCGTGCCCTCGAAGACAACGGTTCCGCCGTCGTGCCCGGCGCCGGGGCCGAGGTCGATGATCCAATCGGCGCGCGCCATCACCGCTTGGTGATGCTCGATCACGATCACGGACTTGCCGGCGTCGACCAGCCGGTCGAGCAAGTTGAGCAGCTGCTCGACGTCGGCGAGGTGCAGACCGGTCGTCGGCTCGTCGAGCACGTAGATGCCGCCCTTGTCGGCCATGTGGATGGCGAGCTTGAGCCGCTGCCGCTCCCCGCCGGACAGGGTGGTGAGCGGCTGGCCGAGACTCAGGTAGCCGAGCCCGACGTCGGCCATCCGGGCAAGGATTGCGTGCGCGGCCGGAGTCTTGGCCTTCCCGGCGGCGAAGAACTCCTCCGCCTCGGTGACCGGCATCGCGAGTACCTCGCTGATGTCCTTGCCGCCGAGCTTGTACTCGAGCACCGCGGCCTGGAACCGTTTGCCCTCACACTCCTCGCACACGGTCGCCACGCCGGCCATCATCGCCAGGTCGGTGTAGATGACGCCGTTGCCGTTGCAGTTCGGGCACGCGCCGGCGGAGTTCGCGCTGAACAGGCCCGGCTTGACGCCGTTGGCCTTGGCGAAGGCGGCCCGGATCGGGTCGAGCAGGCCGGTGTAGGTGGCAGGGTTGCTGCGCCGCGAACCGCGGATGCCGGTCTGGTCGACCGAGACGACCCCCGCGTCCTTCGGGATCGAGCCGTGGATGAGCGAGCTCTTGCCCGATCCGGCGACCCCGGTGACCACGCACAGCACACCGAGCGGGACGTCGACACTCACATCGCGCAGGTTGTGCCGGGTCGCGTTGCGGATCGCGAGCGTGCCCTTGGGCTTGCGGGTCTCCGCCTTGAGCGTCGCCCGGTAGTCGAGGTGGCGACCGGTCAGCGTGCCGCTCGCCCGCAAACTGTCGACGTCGCCTTCGAAACACACCATCCCGCCCGCGCCGCCCGCACCCGGCCCGAGGTCGACGACGTGGTCGGCGATCGCGATCATCTCGGGTTTGTGCTCGACCACCAGGACGGTGTTGCCCTTGTCGCGCAACCGAAGCAGCAGGCCGTTCATCCGCTGGATGTCGTGCGGGTGCAGCCCGATCGTGGGTTCGTCGAAGATGTACGACACGTCGGTGAGGCTCGACCCCAGGTGCCGGATCATCTTGGTGCGCTGCGCCTCACCACCGGAGAGCGTGCCCGACGGGCGGTCCAGGCTCAGGTAACCGAGCCCGATCTCGACGAACGAGTCAAGCGTCTGCCGCAGGGTTGCCAGCAGCGGCCCAACCATCGGCTCTTCGATGGTGCGCACCCATTCCGAGAGGTCGCTGATCTGCATCGCGCAGGCGTCCGCGATGTTGACGCCGTTGATCCGCGAGGCGAGTGCGGCCTTGTTGAGCCGGGTGCCACCGCACTCCGGGCACGCCGAAAAGGTGACGGCGCGCTCGACGAAGGCGCGGATGTGCGGCTGCAGGGCCTCCTTGTCCTTCTGCAGGAACGACTTCTGGACCCGCGGGACGAGTCCCTCGTAGGTCATGTTGATGTTCTCGAGCTTGACCTTGACCGGTTCCTTGTAGAGGAAGTCGTGCAGCTCCTGCTCGCTGTAGTCACGGATCGGCTTGTCCGGGTCCACGAACCCGGACGCGGTGAAGATGCGGACAAGCCAGCCGTCGACGCTGTACCCAGGAATGGTTATCGCACCCTCAGAGAGGGACTTGTTCCGGTCGAACAGCTCGTCGAGGTCGATGTCGTTGGCCTTGCCCATGCCCTCGCACACCGGGCACGCACCGGCGGGCAGGTTGAAACTGTAATGAAAAGATGGGCCCGCGCTTGGTACCCCCAGCCTGCTGAACACGATCCGCAACATCGCGTTGGCGTCCGTTGCCGTCCCGACAGTGGATCGGGAATTCGCGCCCATGCGCTCCTGATCCACGATGATCGCCGTGGTCAAGCCCTCCATCAGCTCGACGTCGGGACGGCCGAGGTTGGGCATGAAACCCTGCACGAAAGCGCTGTACGTCTCGTTGATGAGCCGCTGCGACTCGGCGGCGATCGTGCTGAACACCAAGGAGCTCTTGCCAGATCCCGAAACCCCGGTGAACACGGTCAGCCGGCGCTTCGGGATCTCGACGTCGACGTTCTTCAGATTGTTCTCCCGGGCCCCGTGGACCCGGATCAGGTCGTGACTGTCAGCAGCATGCACCCGACCCACCCTAGTCGTGCGACGGTGGGGACTGCGAAACGCAGAACTCGTTGCCCTCGGGGTCGGTGAGGGTGACCCAGGTGTGGGGGCCCTGCCGGCCGTCGTGCAGGAACTTTGCCCCGCGCGCGATCAGGCTCTCCGAGGTCGCCTGCAAATCGTCGGTACCGATCCGGACGTCGAGGTGCACCCGGTTCTTGACCGTCTTTGACTCGGGGACCAGCTGAAACAGCATCCGCGGCGCGCGTTGCAGGCCTTTCGGGTGGCTGATCGCCTGCCCTTCCCGCCAGACGAGTACGCCGTTGTGCTGCTTCGTGTCGCCGTCGGTGGCGTGTCCTTCGCTGACCATCCGCCGGATGAACTCCTCGTTCGAGGGCTCGACCTGCCAGCCCAGCGTCTCCGCCCACCAGTCCGCCAGCGTGTGCGGGTCCGCGCAATCCACGGTCACCTGGAACTCGTACGCCATCACGGCTGTCCCTTCTCGATTCGGTTGTCGTTTGCCACGCTAGCGGCAATTGCGGACAGTTTCGGTCCTCATTCGATGGCACACTGGCAAGCGTGCTCGACGCCTCCGCTCGCCTGCTGCGGCTGCTCTCGCTCCTGCCGTCGCGGCCGGAGTGGACCGGGCCGGAGCTGTCGGATCGGCTCGGTGTCAACGTGCGGACGCTACGCCGTGACGTTGCCAAGCTGCGCGGCCTCGGCTATCCGGTGCGCGCCGCGCCCGGGGTCGCGGGTGGGTACCGCCTCGGCGCCGGAACGACGCTGCCGCCGTTGCCGCTCGACGACGAGGAAGCGGTGGCCGTCGTCCTGAGCCTGCGCACGGCGACGAGCTCCACGGCGACCGGGATCGCCGAGACCGCGCTGCGGGCGCTTGCCAAACTCGAACGGATACTGCCGGTGCGGCTGCGCAAGCGGACCGCGGCCCTGAAGGCGGCGACCGTCCCGCTGGAACCGCAGGCCGCCACGGTCGACCCGGACGTCCTCGTCGCCATCGCCGAAGCGTGCCAGAACCAGTATCGGGTTGACTTCGCCTACCGGCGGCACGACGGCACCGCCGGCGAACGCACGGTGGAGCCGCACCGGCTGGTCCACACAGGCCGTCGCTGGTACCTCGTCGCACGCGACCTGGCACGCAACGCCTGGCGGACCTTCCGGGTCGACCGCATCAGCGAACCGCGCGTCACCGGAATCCGCTTCACGCCTCGTGATCCGCCGGACGCGGTGGCGTTCGTGGCCGATGCGATCACGACCGCGCCGTACCGGTTCCAGGCCCGCATCCGGGTGCACGCACCGGCGGATGCCGTCCGCGCGCGGATTCCCGCCACCATCGGGGTCGTCGAAGCCATCGACGACTATAGTTGTCTGCTGGCCACCGGGGCGGACTCGCTTACCTTCCTCGCCGTGCAGATGGCGGCCCTCGGGCCGGACTTCACCGTGGTCGAGCCGCCCGAGCTGATCGACGAGCTGAAGGTGCTGTCGGATCGCCTCAACCGCGTGGTGGGTACCCACGGCAAAGATTGACGCCCGCAAGTAAACTGGGGTCCGTTATGAATACGACGCTGGCGCCCGCCGCACCGGGCCCGACCGGGCACCCCGTGCTGGGAATGGCGCGGGAGTTCCGCCGCGACATGCTTGGCACGTTGCTGGGCGGCTTCCACACCTACGGCGATGTCGTCGCGTACCACTTCGGGCCGCGATGGGGTCCGCGGGCGGTGAGCCAGGACGTGGTCATGGCGCACCACCCCGACAGCATCCACGAGGTGCTCACCAACACGCGGGTCTTCGGCCGCCGGACGGTCGGCTTTCAGGTGCTGACCGAGTTGATCGGCACCGGACTCCTGACCAGTGACGGCGATGTCTGGCTGCGCCAGCGCCGGACCCTGCAGCCGCTGTTCACGCCGCGCCGGGTCGCCGGGTATACGGAGCTGATGAACGCCGAAGCGGCGCGCATCGCGGCCGAGCCCGCGCTCGCCTCGGACTCCACGGTGGACCTGCATCACCTCATGCAGCGGTACACATTGCGGGTAGTCGGCCGAGCCCTGTTCGGCGACGACGTGGACGAAGCCATTCCGCAGCTTCAGCGGCTCGTGCCGGTGCTTGGGGATCTCGCGCTGGCGCGGGCACTTCAGGTGCTCCGGCCGTCACTGAGCTGGCCCACACCGCGCAACCGCCGGATCACCCGGGAGCGCGCGACGCAGTACGAGATCGTGGACAGGATCATCGCCCGCCACGCCAACCGTGCCTCGGGCGGCGGCGGGGAGCGCGACGACATGCTCAGCCGGTTGACCGCCGCCCGCGACCCCGAGACCGGCCAGCCACTGTCCACAGAGGAGATACGGGACCAGGTGCTGGTGTTCCTGCTCGCCGGGCACGAGACGACGGCGGGCGCGCTGACCTTCACCCTGTACCTGCTGGGCCGGCACCCGCAGGTGCAGGAGCGAGTAGCGGACGGCCATACAGACCTGTTGCGAGCGGCGTTGATGGAGGGCATGCGGCTGTATCCACCGGCCTACAGCACGGAACGGATCGCCGAGATCGACACCACCATCCGGGGGTACAGGGTGCCGGCCCGGACCAGGGTGCTGCTCTCATCTTGGGTCACCCACCGGCATCCCGACTTCTGGCCCGAGCCGGACAGGTTCGACCCCGACCGGTTCACCGGCGAGCACAAGCGGCCGCGGTATGCGTACTTCCCGTTCGGCGGCGGGCCACGCAGCTGCATCGGGGAGAATTTCGCGCTGCTGGAGGGGACCGTGCTGTTACGCGCGCTACTGGCCCGCTTCCGGGTCGAATCGTTGGATGAGCGCCCCCGCCTCGCGCCGATGATCACCCTGCGTCCGGCGGGCCCGGTCCGGGCAACGCTGAGCCCTCGGTGACCGCATCACTCGACCTGTTGGGCCACACCGAGAATTGTCGCGAGAGCGGCAGCGTCGCGCTGCGCCTGACCTGCGCAGCAGTTGTTGAACAGCACGTGCACCTGGCTGGCCTCCGTGCCCAGATCGCGCAGCCGGGCCGCCCAGCGCGTCAGCTCATCCTCAGAGTAGGCGTAGCGGAATCGCTCCCGCTTGTCGCCGGTCGTCCACTCCTTGCTGTGGCCGTGAAATCTGACCATCGCCGGCTCTGCGGTGACCATCAGGATGGGGGGTACCGAACTGGGATGCCCCTGCGGCATGTCGACGCAGCAGAATGAGATGTCATTCTTCGCCAGGAATGTCAACGTCTCCTCGACATTGCTCGTCGTGAACCACGACCGGTTCCGGAACTCGACCGCCACCCGAAATGGTTGGCACCGTTGCGCTGTTTCGGCTATTCGCTTGCGCGCACCTTGGCCGAAGTCGAGCCAAGGCGGAAACTGCAACAGGATGGTGCCAAGCTTGCCTTGCTCCTCAAGCGGGGCAAGCGACTCGTGGAATCTGACCCACAGCTCGTCGTAGGCTTCCTCGGACAGGTCCTTGCGCCGCAGGCGCTCTTCGCTTGCCGCACCCGCGGGCCGTAGATCGGCGGGCAGCGTGCCGGCCTTGGTCGAATGATCGGTGAACAGGCTGAAAGCCTTGATATTGAAGGTGAACCGGTCGGGTGCGTGCTGTGCCCACGCCGTCGTCACCTCCGGCGCCGGGATCGCATAGAACGAGGTGTCCACCTCGACGAGCGGGAATCGCCGGCCGTAAAACTCCAGGCGTTCCTGCGGGGTTTTAACATTTTGTGGGTACCAATTCGAGGCGAGGAGCAGCCGATCGGCCCATGACGACGTTCCAATCAGGATTTCGCCCATAGATGTTGTTTTACACCACAACGTGCGCTGCTAAACAATCGCCTGCGTAGGGGATCTATTCCAGATTGTCGTTCAGCCAGTCCGCGAAGGAGCGTGGAGCGCGGCCGAGCAGTGTCCGTGCCAGGTCGATCTGCTGCTCGATGACCGGCACAATGGTGTCGGCGTTGGTGCCGAACGCTTCCATGGCATAGATGGTGACGTCGATCGTGACCTGCGGCCAGCCTTCTTCGGCCCAGGTCCGGCGGGCCGTTTGCGGTGAAGTCAGCTCGTGCAGCTCGACTGGGCGGCCGGTGACCGCGCCGATCGCCTGTGCCCGTTCGGCGGCGCTGCTCAGCTCGCCGCAGACGTCGAGGACCCGGCCATCTTGCCCGCCGTGCAACAGGATCGCGGCGGTGATGGCGGCGACGTCGTACTCGTCGATGAACGGATACTTTACGTCCGGCAGGAACTCATGAATCGCCTCCCCGCGCTGGAGGCGTTGCACCCACGAGGAGCTTGTTATCGGGTACCCGCCGGCAAGCGCGTTCGCGAAGAGAGCGACCGGACGCAGGTAGGTCCACTCAACACCGCCTCGGTGGAGCGCTTGCTCGAACGCCAGCCACTGCCAAGTCTCGTCGGAGTACTCGTCCTCGAAGTCCGAGCCGTGCGAGGCGAGCACCACCGCCCTGCGCACACCACCGGCCAGGGCCAGGTTGGTCAGCTCGCGCAGCTTCTCCGGAACCACGCCCGCGAGCCCGGCCAGCATCAGGCAGTCCAAGCCCTGGAAGGCCGCCGGGCTGGCCGCCGGGTCGGTGACCGAGCCCTCGACCAGCTCCACGCCGGCCGGCCAACCTGCCAGCTCGGAGGCGGGCGCTAGCACCCGGACACGGGCGCCTTCGGCAAGCAGGAAGCGGGCCAGGTGACGGCACACCGGTCCGGTCGGGACCGCACCGGGGGCTCGACTGGGTGGCACAACGGTGACCAGAACTGTCAGGGCTGCTGCTTCCACACCCAACAAGTATCACGTGTATCCCGTGTTCGGGTTTGGTAAAGGATATTGACGAGCGCCACTTTGGCTTCCTACCTTCGGCGCCATGAATCTCACCGCTCGCCGCTTCGTGACTTTCCTCGCCACCATCGCGGTTGCCGTCCTACCCGGTGCGCCGGCAACCGCGGCGCCCGGAGCTCCACTCAACGATTTGGGGACCGGAACCTACCTCGGCTTCCAGGGTGGGCTCTATCCCAATGGCAGCAACAGTATGCCCGCGGCTCACCGCTCGGCCGGCATCAACAAAGCCCTGCGCGTGCGGCCGGTCGACACCGCCGGAACCCCGAACGTGAACGGGAAGTACGTCATGCTGTCCATCGGCATGTCCAACACCACCCAGGAGTTCTGCGCCGCGACAGCGGGACAATGTGCCCCGTACTCCTTCATGGGCCAGGCCGTCGTCGATCCCCAGGTCAATCACAACAGGCTGGTGATTGTCGACGGCGCGAGGGGCGGTCAGACCGCCGGCCAGTGGACATCGCCCGGCGCCGACAACTACAACCGCATCCGCGACACGAAGCTCAGCCCACTCGGGCTGACCGAAAGGCAGGTCCAGGTCGTCTGGGTAAAGGTCGCCAACTCCGGCCCGGTCGTGTCGCTGCCGGCCGCCAACGCTGACGCGTACCTACTCGTGACCCAGCAAGGTTCGATAGTCCGGGCACTCAAGACCCGGTACCCAAATCTGCAATTGGTCTTCTTCTCAAGCCGGATCTATGCCGGTTACGCAACCACCGGTCTGAACCCCGAACCGTTCGCCTACGAGTCCGGCTTTGGCGTCAAGTGGGTGATTCAAGCGCAGATCACGCAGATGTCCGGGGGCGGGATCGATCCACGGGTGGGAAACCTGAACCACAATGGTGCCGCGGCATGGATGGCATGGGGGCCATACCTTTGGGCTGACGGTCTCAATCCGCGCTCGGATGGCCTGACCTGGACGCGATCCGATTTCGGCGCGGACGGCACGCATCCGTCGGCCTCCGGCCGCCAAAAGGTCGGGGCGATGCTGCTCGCATTCTTCAAGACTTCACCCCACACCGCCTGTTGGTTCGTGGTCGGCGGAGTTTGCGCCTGAGATCGGCCGTCGCACGACCCTTACCGCTTGAGGGCGCGATACCGGCGGACAAGCTCGTCATCACGTCGATGGTGCCTTGCGCGGCCACGCGACGGCTATCCGGTTTCGGCTTGGCCCGCGCCGAGCGTTGCCACTCGGCGCGGGCGTTGGCGTTACAGGTTGGCGCACGCGTTACAGGTTGGCGCAGTAACCGATGCTGAAGGTGCTGGCGCCCGGTGCCAGGGTCCGGTTCCAGCCCACGCCGTCGATCCGGTAGCTGCCGGTGGGCAGAAGCTCCCGTTCGAAGTTCCACGCGGTGTAGATCTCGCCCTGGATGTGGATCAGACCGCTCCACTCGACCGGCTCGGTGCGGTTGTTGGTGGCGGTGATGGTGGCGCAGTAGCCGCCGCCGTCATCGGAGTTCCAGCGGGTGAACCTTCTCACCGTGACGTCCACATTGGAGCCACGCACCAGCTGGCCCACGCCCCAACGGGCCGTGGACTGGTAGCCGATACCCTCCTGCTCGGCCCAGTTCCGGATCGCCGTCCGGGTGCCGTTCGACGCGTCGTTGACCTGGAAGTCCAGGCCGTGGAACGTGTCGAGGCCGCCGTATTCGAGCAGGCTGATCGCCGCCTCGATGCGGTAGCCCGTGTCGGTACGGACCGCTGCGCTCTGCAGCCTGCCCGCCTGGAATGCCTCGTCTCCGGTACCGAACGAGACTGTGTTGTTGGCGTTGATCCGGATCTGGGTATCGTCGAAGCGGTAGGCGCCGTTCTTGGCGTTGCCGCCGTCGACGTAGATCTCGACCGAGTCCTGGGTCCACGGGTCGGAGCCGGAGACGTCCACGACCGGGTCGGCGACCTCGGCGAGCACATAGAGCGTCTGGCCCCGCCACATGGTACGGACCGTGGCGATCGCGCCGTTGGTGCCGGAGACCTGTTTGGCCGTTGTCACCATGCCCGCGTGTGCCCAGCTGGTGTCGACCGCCGCGTCGATGACCGGCGCGTTGGCGACCTCGTAAACCTCCAGATAGGACAGTTCTTCGACCAGGGCGAGGGTGCCGACCGCACCCGGGTTGTTCCAGCCGGACGTGACACCGTTGTCGGTGACCTGCACGTCGAACGTGAGCGTGCCACCCTGAGCGGCGTCGGCCAGTGGCAGGTGGGCGACCAGGTGGTATCCACCCTCGCGCTTGGCCGCCACGGCCGGCACCTCACCGGTACCCCCGCGGGAAATGTCATAGGTTTCACCGTTGAGGATGAAGCGAACCCGATCGTCGCTGGAGGCGGTGGTGTCCGTGACCGTGACGTAGGCCGTCAGGTGGTCCGGCGCCCAGCGCAGCTGGAACCGTGCCTTGTCCTCCACCCGGTGCAGCGGAAGCTTGCGCCAGGTGTGATCTGTTGGGGCGCCAGCATTTATGGGTACCGTTCCGGCGAATACGTTGGCAGAGCGCAGCCGGGCCGGCAGTTCGCCGTCCACGGCCCCGTAGTACGCGGGCTTGGCCCGCAGGTTGTCACCGAAGAGGAGCGGCGCGCCGCTGGCGGACCGCCACGACCGGCCGTCGGTCAGACCCCAGACGGTCACGGCGAACATGTCATCCGTGTGTGCCCGGAAGATCCGGAAGGCATCCCGGTAGAAGTAGCCCTGCTCGATCAGGTTTGCCTGGGTCACCGGCGTACCCGTGGTGACGTCGAGTTCGGTGACGGCCTGCTTCACCGGCAGGTTCGCGAACGCCACCAGCGCGGTGTCAAGGGTGCTGACCGGTGTGGCCAGCGAGAGGTGGAACTGGTGACCCACCCCATCAACGGGTACGCCACGTGCGAGCAGCCGTTCGACGAGCGCCTTGTAGCGGGCCTGCTTGCCACCCTGCTCGGTGTTGTAATCGTTGATGAAAAGGGTGACCGGGTCGGCGTTCCCGACGGCGTAGACGTTGTTGAACGCGTCGTCCGCGTACTGGAACGTGATGTCGATGAAGCTTTCGCCGAGGATGCGGTACCACTCGCTGCGGCGCAAGCCATCGGCGAACTCACCGCTGTCGCTGACCACCTCGTTGACCGCGTCGAACGCGTGCAGCGGGTTGGTGGCGGAGCCGAACAGGCCGTATCGCTGGCTGAGCGTTTGCGCGATGTTGAAGATGTGGGTACGAAGCCGGTCGCGCAAAACCTGTTGGTCCGCTGCGGAGTTGGTCAGCGGCTGGCCGGCCGAGTCCTGGAAGAACCAGGCCGGGGTCTGGCCGTGCCAGACCAGCACGTGGCCATAGACGCGCAGGTTGTTGTCCTGGGCGAAGTCCATCATCGCGAGCGCCTGGTCGTGCGGGCGGAAATTACGCTCGGCGTCGTACCACGCCTCGGGCTTCATGTGGTTTTCCGGTGTGATCTGGTTGAAGTGCCGGGTCAGCAGCTGGGCGGCGCCGCCGACCGTCTCCCGGCTGTCGATCGCCGCGCCGACCGGGAAGTCGGTGGTTTCGTGGATGCCGGTGAGATCCTCGATGACCGGCGGCTCGGGCACCCGCACGATGATGTCGTCGACGAGGAAGTCGCTGGTGTTACCGGTCGCGCCGCCCTGGTAGCGGGTCTCGAAGTAGAGCAACGCGCTGTCCGCGGCCGGCATCGTGAAGCTGGCGGCCACCTGGGTCCACCCGGTGTTGGTGATCGTCGTGAACTGCGCGAGGGTGGCGAACGACTGGCTGCCGCCGCTGGTGGTGGCGAGACTGAGCCAGATCGCGTCGGTCGGCTGGCCTTCGGCGAACCGCAGCCAGGCGCTGAACTCGTAGGTCACGCCCGCCTCGAACACGCTGCTCACGTCGTGGCCGAGTCCGGCGCCCTGGTTGACCCGGTCGGTGACCAGGGCCGCGGCGGCGCCGCCGTGCGCGACATCGGTGAGCCGGACCGTCGGGGCACCCGGGCCGCCGTCACGCGGGCCCCAGCCGTCAAGCCCGTCCTCGAAGTCGGTGTCTATGACGATGGTGCCGGGCACGGGTCCTGTTTGTGGCTTCGTGATCAGGATGTCGTCCACGAGGTAGGTCGCTGTCGCCTCGGCGGCTTCCAGATAGACCTGGTACCCGGCGGGGTCCGCGTCGGCCGGCACCGTGAACTCGCCGGTGACCGTGGTCCACGAGGCCGCCGTGATCGTGGTGTTGCCGATCCAGGTGAAGGTCGGCTTCATCACGAACCGGAACCCGGAGGAGGCCGGGCCGCCCGCGGCGAGCTGGACCCGCGCCGAGAAGGTGTGCGCGACGCCAGGTTCGAAGATGCCGGCCGGGCTCTGGATACCGTCGAACCCGTTGGCCCGGTTGGATACCTGTAGCGCCTTGCCGCCATCCGCGTCCACCACGGTCAGGGTCGGGCCGCCGCTCTGGAACCAGGTCCCCGTGGTGCCATTCTCGAAGTCGACTTTGCTGACCGTGACGGTCCCCGGTGCCGCGTCGGGCCCGGTGATGAGGACATCGTCGAGCAGGAACGGCGTGCTCCCCTCCGCCTCGACATAGAGGGTGGCGGCGCTGAGCCCCTCGGGCATCGTGTAGTCACCGCCGATGCGCACCCAGCCGTCCGCGGTGGTGGGGATGTTGCCGCCGACCCAGGTGTAGGTGTTGCCGCCGCCGCTCGCCGGGGTCGCCTCGACGGTGAAGTGAATACCGGCGGTCCCCTCGGTGCCGGCCGGCAGCTTCGCCCAGGCGGTGACCGAATAGGGCGTGCCGGGTTCGAACAATGCGGTCGCGTTTGTCGCCGCGCCCTGCCAGTTGGCGGTGCGGCCGGTGACCGACAGGCTGTTTCCGCTCTCGCGGCCCTCAGCCGTGATGGCAAGGGTCACGCTCCCGCGTGGCCCCCACGGGGCGAACGAGCCGGTCTCAAAGTTGTTGGAGAGAACGGTTTGCGCGGCGGCGGTCGGGGTCGGTGCCGCGACGACGGCCGCGATGAGGGTGGCCGTCAAGCACATCGAGGTTAGGTTTCGCGACCGGCGTCGTGAACTACGAGGGGGGTACCAGAAAGGCATCGGTGGTCCTAACGCGAATGGGACGGTGAGGGTCGGCGCCTGGTATCGGCTCCCGCCGGACGACTCCCAAGCGCGTGCATGCAGACAGTACTGCGACCGCCGGTACTTCCGGAAGATTTCCGGAAGTCGAATTAGTTCTGCGGCGACGGCCGCGACCATAGATGTCCAAAATCGACATTGTTACTCGATTTATCTACGCAAACCGCGAAAGGGTCGGACTCATGACCTCGGTCAACGTGCGCCTGGTGCTCGATCCCACGGTGCGGCCAATTCGTCTAGTGTCCCGAGTCGCTGAAAATCGGAATTAATATAGTCTGTGGTGTATGGCTGAACGTGGACGCCCGAAAGCACCTTTGATTCTGTCTGATGTGGAACGGGAGACGCTGCAGCGGTGGGCGCGGCGGCCGAAGACGGCGCAGGCGTTGGCGTTGCGGGCCAGGATCGTGTTGACGTGTGCCCAGGGCAAGGCCAACAAGGACGTGGCAGCGGAGTTGGGGATCTGGCCGCAGTTGGTCACCAAGTGGCGGGCCAGGTTTGTCGAGCGGCGTCTGGAAGGGCTGTCCGATGAGCCTCGGCCGGGCGCGGTCCGCAAGATTACCGATGAGCGGGTGGAGGCGGTGATTGTCACAACGCTGGAGGAGACACCGCCGAACAATGACACTCAATGGTCGACGCGCA
>DASUXL010000121.1:0-8084 GCA_036377915.1 Candidatus Limnocylindrales bacterium | reverse complement strand
GGCACCCCGCCGTGGGTCGGTGGAGCCCGCGAAGAGCTCGTGCGGCTCGTCGAGTCGGGCATCCTCGCCCCGCCCGGCCGCGTCATCGACCTTGGCTGCGGCGAGGGCGACAACGCGATTTTCCTCGCCCAGCAAGGCTTTGACGTGACCGCGGTCGACTTCGCCCCGGCCGCGATCGAAAAGGCGCGAGCAAAGGCGGCCGCCGCCGGGATCGACGTCGAGTTTGTGGTCGACGATTTCACGCGGCTGGCCCGGGTCAAGGGCGAGTTCGACTTACTGGTGGACTACGGCGCTTTTGACGACCTGCGAGCGGCGCAGCGGGCGGCGTATGTGCGCGAGATCGTGCCGCTGGCGCGGCCGGGCGGGCGGTTCCTGTTGTGGTGCTTCGAATGGGAGCCGCTGCTGTGGGAGCGGATCGCGATGGCGATCCTGCCCGGCAACCTGACGCTGCGCCCCGGCGAGATCGGGCGGGCATTCGGCGCGGCGTTCGACATCGAGCGGGTGGCTGGCGAGTCGGGTCTCAAGTCGTGGCCGCGTGGCTGGGCCGCCTACCTGATGACCCGCAAATGACTCGCCAGCAGGTGGGTGATCCACCACACGAGTGACATTGATAGATCGTTGTCTAATTTAGCACCGGAGAAGCGCTCGCGCGTTGCCTTATGCTGCGCCGGTGGCGCAACATGCTGGGCCGCACCATGTGGGAGTTACCCGTTGGCCGTGGCGCGGGAGATCCTGACCCCGAGCCGCTATGCGGAGGTTGAAGTGCACAACTGGCGTTCGGCGGGCGACGCTGATGAAACATGGGCGGGGGTGGGGTTGGGGGTGCCGGCGAATTGGCGGCGAAGGAACGCTACAGCCCACCCCAGGATGTAGCGATCCTCCGCCGAGAATTCGTTGGGTGCCTGCTTACCCGCGGCTCTGTCCGACCTGCGGTTGGTGACCAACTCCGCGAAAATTGCGCGGCGGAGTGCGGCGTCAGCATAGGCAGACAATGTTGCGTTGCAGCAATATGATCGCGGCATGAATCCCCGCTGCCTGTCAACCTAGTTGATGCGGCCCCGCGCCGGATCGACTGGACCCGCGACGAGCTGATCCTGGCCTGCGACCTGGTTTGGATCAACGGCTGGCGTGAGCTTCGCTCGGCCGACTCGAGGGTCATCGAGCTGTCCCAGCTGCTGCAGCATTACTGGGCCAGCCTTCCCGGCAACCAGCCCGGCCCTACACACCGCAACCCAAACGGGGTCGGCCGCAAGACGTCGGACATCGCCACAAGCCACAGTTCGTACCAGGGCAAGCCGACCAAGGGCGGGGAGCTGACGAAGGTTGTCTCGCGGGACTTTGAGAGCGAGCCCGACGAGATGCACCGGCAAGCGGAGGCGATCCGGGCCGCTATCACGGAGATGGTGGGTTCTGGCGGAACGGCCAGCGCGCCCGCCGACCTCGATCTGGAGGATGATGGCGCGACCGAGGGCGGTTTGCTGGAACGGCTTCACCTGCGCCGTGAGCGCGATCGCGGCATCCGCGAAAGGGCGGTCCACGCATTCCGCAAGCGGCACGGCCGGATCGTCTGCGAGGCATGCGGATTCGACTTCGCAGCGACCTACGGCCCTCGCGGCGAGGACTATATCGAGTGTCACCACAAGGTCCCCCTGTCCCAATCGGGCGTGACCATCACCCGCATCCGCGACTTCGCGCTGCTGTGCTCCAACTGCCACCGCATGATCCACCGGCGTCGTCCGTGGCTCAGCTTTGACGAGCTTGTCGGACTGATTACGGCTGCGCGACACGGCGGGTGATGGCGGCTTTTACCCGAAGACTCACGCGTTTGGCCCATCGTACGGTGAGTCGAGGATTTGCTTGGGCACCACCACGTAGCCGAGCCCAATCAGCGCGGGCTCGATCCGTCGCTGGTCTTCGGGGTGTATCCGTAGCACCTGACCGGCTGGCGTGGGCCGCGGCCCGTAGGTGGCGAGGCCACCGAATTTGCTTACGTCAACGGACAGGGGTAGGGGAATCCTCGTGCGCTTCGTGCGTGTCCGGGTGGCCTCGGCAGGAATGCGAATGCGGCCGAAGCAGGCGGAGTCCTGCGCCAGACCCGGTTCGCATGGGCCGCCGAAAGCCTCGCTCAGCCGCTCGGCGAGCCTGTCAAATCTTGCTCGGGTCGCGTCGAGGTCGAAATTTCGCGGCACCTCTACACCGTCACCCTCACCTCGCGCGGCCTGCTCGCTCAGCGCCGAGGACAACGCCTCCGGTATCGACCCGGTCAGGCGGAACTTCCCCGGCTCGCCCTCCACCGGCTGAAGAAACGACTCCAGCATGGGTTCCGTAGGCGGCGCGACGGGCTCATCCAGCGCTTGGAGTATCCGCATCCACTCGAAATAGACTCCTACGGTAGAGAAGCACTCCCATTACGGCCAGCCACAGCGTAATCACCGTCGGGCCGATGATGGTGAGCACGAGGGAGGCCGTCGTCGGTTCGCCCGTTACGGCTTGGATGAGGCCTGCCGCGACGGATGACAGGCCGGCCGCGACGGCGATCCAGCCGAGCCAGCGCGGGTAGATGTCGCTGAACGCTACCGCGAGCCCATAGAGCAGGAAGGTTGCGGCGGCGAAGATCAGGTTGAACAGTGCGGCCAAGGCGAAGTTGATCGTCTCGTTGGTGATGACGTCGCGGAGCGCGGCGGCCTTTTCGCTGTCGGGTGCGACCGCCCAGGCGTCGGCCAGTTGCTTGGCTGCCACGCCGTCGAGCATCACGAGCACGAGTCCGATCGCGACACCGACGATGGCCATGGCCCAGCCCATCCGGGACAGGGCACCGGCGAGGCCGCCGCGGATGGTGCGATGCAGGGCGAGCAGGCCGGGCAGCATGAGCGCGATGCCAAAGACGATGAGCAGGTGGATCCCGGTCCATGCGCTGCTGCCTGCGATGGTCGAGGCGACGCCCGCGGGATCCCCGGCCGGTGTCACGGGATGGACGAGGTTGCCCACCATCGCGGCGAGGGAGCCGATGACCGCCGACGCCCCACCCAACCGCAGAAGCCAGCGTTCCGCTTCGTCCACGGAAATCAGTCTAAGGCGATGAGGCGGGTGATGGTGGCCCGGGCGGTGGCGCCTTCGGGGATGGGCAGGATGGGATAGACGTGGGGCAGGCCGGCGCCGATGTGGACGTCGGCGACAGGGTCAAGGGCGACACTGTCGGGGTGGAGCAGGTCGCGGGTACCCGTAAAAGCTGTGATTGGCGGCAGGCCGCCGAGTCCGCCCCGCAGCGGGCTGGCAAAGGGATGCTCGGGGCCGAGCCTGCCTGCGTAGAGGCGGCCGGCTTCGGCTAGACCCGGCAGGTCGAGCATGGGGTCGCGGCGGGCGAGGCGGGGCTGGTCGGGATGGCTCATGGTGACGTCGAGCCAGGGGGAGATGAGCACGAGGCGGCGCGGCATCCGGCGGCCGGTGTCGCGCAGCAGTTGGGTCGCGGCGAGGGCGAGCCCGCCGCCCGCGGAGTCGCCGATGACCGTCGCGCCGGGGCAGGAGGCGAGGAGTCCGGCGGTGGCGGGGACGGTGGTTTCGGCCGTACCGGCGGGCACCAGGGGATAGATGGGCACAATTATCCGGGCGGGCAGGTTGGTGGCCAGCTCGCCGATGAACTGCCAGTGCTGGCGCACAATCTGGTGCAGGTATGCACCGCCGTGCAGGTAGACGATCTCGTGCTGGGTGCCCGTGCCCACGCGATAGACCGGCCAGCCGGTCGCGGGGTCCGCCGAAAGTATGAAATGAGCACTTATCCCGTGGGGATGGTGGGATGTGGGCCGTCTGGCCAGGCGTTCCACACGGGCGTGGACGGCCCGGGCCGACCGGTGATGCCGCTTGCGCCGGATGAGTCGCAGCAGCGTAATGACCGCCCGGCTCTGCCAGCTGGGCATTGTGCCTCCCACGATTCAAAGATCGCCACGCTAGCACCGAATGCAACAGGTGGGTGTCGGTTAGCCGACCTTCCGGTTTCGGGCCCCAGGGGGTACCCATATATGTCAGGCTCGGATCGATGAAAGCTATCGCGATCGTGCCGGGCAGGCCGGGGTCGGCCGGCGTCATCGACATGCCCGAACCACCGGCCTCAGACGGCTCTATCCTGTGCCAGACGCGCCTGATCGGCATCTGTGGCACGGACGTCGAGATCGCCGTCGACGGCTACGGTTCCCCGCCCCCGGGCGAGGAAAGGCTCGTCATCGGCCACGAGTCGCTGGGTGAGGTGCTGGAAGCGCCCGCGGACAGCGGATTCAACCCCGGTGACCTCGTCGCCGGCGTGGTCCGGCGGCCCGATCCGGTGCCGTGCCCGGCCTGCGCGGTCGACGAGTGGGACATGTGCCGCAACGGGCTTTTCGTCGAGCGCGGCATCAAGGAACGGCACGGCTATGGCAGCGAACGGTTCCGGCTCGACCCGCGCTTCGCGATCCGCATCGACCCGTCCCTCGGGGACCTCGGTGTCCTGCTGGAGCCGGCCTCGATCCTGGCCAAAGCCTGGGACCACGCCGAGCGGATCGGCGACCGTGCCTGGTTCGACCCGAAGATCGCCCTGATCACCGGCGCCGGACCCATCGGCCTGCTGGCGGCGTTGCTCGCGCGGCAGCGCGGGCTGGAGACGCACGTTCTGGACAGGAACACGAGCGGACCCAAGCCGCAGCTCGTCGCCGACCTGGGCGCCATCTACCATTCGACGCCGGTCGACGAGATCCCGGTGGAGCCGGACATCGTCATCGAATGTACGGGCGTGGGGGAGGTGGCGGTCGGTGCGGCGCGCCAGACCGCGCCCGGGGCGGTCATCGCCCTGACCGGGATCTCGCATAGCGAGCGAGCGACCGAAGCCCACCTTGATGCCTTGAACAAGGCACTTGTGCTTGGCAACAAAGTGGTTTTCGGTACCGTCAACGCCGCCCGCCGCCATTATGACCAGGCCGCCGAGGCCTTGCTCCAGGCTGACCCGACATGGCTCGCCCGCCTGATCACGCGCCGCCTGCCGCCGTCGGAGTGGCCGGCCGCGCTGAAGAAGAACCCGGACGACATCAAGGTGGTCATCGACCTGAAATCGGGCGCCTGACCGCCATCGGATAGCCTTTGCCATGGCATCCGACCGATCGGTGGTCATCAACGGTGACCTCGGCAGCGGCAAGAGCACCGTTTCCCGCCTGGTCGCTGGACGGCTGGGCATCCGCCGGATCAGCGTCGGCGACCTTTACCGCGAGATGGCGCAGCAGCGTGGCTTGACCGCCCTCGAATTGAACCTTCACGCCGAGCTCGACGACAAGATCGATCATTACGTGGATCGGCTGCAGAGCGACATCGCCACCTCCGGCGAGACGCTCGTCGTGGACAGCCGGCTGGCGTGGTGGTTCTTCCGGGACGCCCTCAAGGTGCACCTGGTCACCGACCCGGACGTTGCGGCGCAACGGGTTCTGGGGCGCCCGGCGGACACGGTGGAGAGCTATGCGACCCATCAGGAGGCGCGGCAGCGGCTCGCCGAGCGCAGCGAGAGCGAGCGGATCCGTTTCCTTGAACGGTACGGCGCCGACAAGACCCGCCTGCGCAACTATGACGTGGTGTGCGACTCGACCCGGGCGACCCCGGACGAGATCACCGAGCGGATTCTCCAGACGCTCAACGAACCCGCCGACGATGTCCGGCTGTACATCGATCCACAAAGGATTCGCGATGACAGCGATGACGGCGACGGCCCGGTCGTCCTGGGCTACGACCGTCCGGACTTCTTCACCGTTGCGGGGCGCATGACGGTATCCCAAGCGGCGCAAGCGGGACAGCCGCTCGTGCCCGCAGCGCTTGCCTCATACTGGCCAACGTGACAGTGGAGTGGCGCATCGACGCTGTAGAGCAAGGCGTCGAGCCGGTGACGCATTTGCTGGCGTTCGACGAGGGTGTCGCCTACGACAGAGAGGACTTGGTGGCGGAGGCTGTCAAGTACCTTGAGACGCTCCCCGGCGTCACCGGCGTCGAGCACGTTGAGCGGGAGTTCGTCGAGATAGCCGCCCGTGACCTGAAGACCTCGCAGCTGACCGAGGCGTTGGAGCGCTGGTGGGAGGCTGCCGAGCGGGAGAAGCGTCCGTGGATGGTGGCGGTTGACCGGGCGGCCGGCATCCTCGCCGAACTTACCGCCGCGCACGGTTACCGGCGCGACGGCGGCTGGCAGGTGACCAGGGTTCTGGACGCGGAGCTTTCCCACGCCATCAGCCTGGACCACGCGTTCGGGCGACGTCCGGGCGAACACTCGCTGACCGTCACGGGGTTCGTTAGGTTAGCCCTGCCGCGCGCGCAGGCGTTTACGGTCGTGCGGTGGACCGGCGCGCTTGAGGACGGCACCGAACCGGCCGACCTGGCCGAAACCATCACGGGCCGGGTGCTGCCGAGCCTGGATCCACTGTCCACTGTGGAGGTGATTCTGGAACGGTGGCGGGACGGGCGGTCGATCCTGGAGGGTGGCCGCCGGCCGTATACCGTCCCAGAGGGATGGCTGTATGCCCAGGTGCTGATCTCCCGTGGCCTGCTGGCCGAGGCCGGGCAGGTGTACCAACTGGAGTTCGAGGGTTGCCAGCCGCGGCAGCGCCAGCACCTGCTGGAGCAGGCCGCGAAACACGGCGTGCCCCGGCCGGTTACGGCAGCCAACCCGCATCTGTCCATTGCCGAGGAGGCCACCCTGGCCGCGTGGCAGGCGAACACCGTCTCGATGGTCGATCAGCTGTGCGACCTGACCGGCCTGCGGCTGGATGGCTCCAGCCGGTCGGTCGACGAGCTGTGGGCGTGGCTAAGGGATTCGCCCGACCGTCTACAAGCGACTTTCGCCGATGCCACTCCGGCCCTCGGCAAGTCGTACTATGGCGTGCTCACCGGCAGCGACATCGCGTCCGGCCGGCTGCCGTTCGAACCGTGGTACAGGGTGACCGTGGAGCTGGTCACCGCATACCTGGGCCATGTCGTCATGGAGCGGGCGCCGGGCACGCGGTGGGGCATCGGCGGCGACGGCGAGCTGGCGATGGCTTGGCGCGGCGGGACCGGCCTGCTGTGGCGGGTGTGCACCATCGTCCACGAGGCGTTCGGCGCACCGGCCGGCGATTTCCGGCCGCGCCGGCTGAGCGGGCTCGCCGACGACATGGTCCGATGGGTCAACGATGGCACCTACTCACCTTGGATGGTCCTGCTCGAACAGCCTTAGCGAGGCCGCACCCGTGGCCGCAGCCGGAGGCTGCACCCGAGGCCGCACCCGGTCGACGGCGAAGTTGGTGAAGACGAAGTCGTTTGCCACCACCGGAAAGAAGCCGTTGCCGTCGTCGCGCTCCTGGCGCCAGCGCTTGCCCGCGACCCGCAGGTACACCACGGGATTCATCGAGTCGTTGCGCACCGCGCCGAGACACACCCAGTCGGTCGCGTCGGCGTCGTTGCGGTAGTGCGCCGCGAAGTAGGGGCCGCGCCGGTCCAGCCTCAGCCGGGCGGCGAGCACACTCCCGTCACCCACTGGCGGGCCGTACTGATTGGCGTCATAGGAGCTGCCCAGATTCCAGTTGATGCGGTACCCGTCATCCTCATCGTGTTCTGCCCCAACGAAAGGCGGCGCGCCGTGCGGGTCGTAGAAACCCGCCTGATGCCGCGCGCTCGTCGGCACTTCGGCCCGGTGCGCGGCCGGGTCGACATTGACCGCCGCCAGCTCGCACATGGTGGCCTGGCTCGCCACGGCCGCCGAGATGTCGACTTCGGCGGTGAAGTCACCACGCACACCGGCCAGCAACCCGAACCCGCCACCCGAATAGAACGGCCAGCTGCGCTGCGCATACCAGAGCTGTTCGGTGACGGCGTCGCCGGTCATCGGGCCGTCATACGGCTCGATTGACAGTCTCACCCCGTCGTCCTGAAAGACACGCGCAAAGCGATTCGCTTTGGCATAGCCGAAGGCGTAGTGGCGTCCGTCCAATGTGGTGCCCGCGAAGTCATGCCGTATCCACGGAAACGAAGGGCGGGCGGTTTCGGCGATGTCGAACAGAGAATCCACCACGACGGCACGGGTACCGGGAAAGAGCTCCCCCAGTCGCGCC
>DASUXL010000120.1:0-14909 GCA_036377915.1 Candidatus Limnocylindrales bacterium | reverse complement strand
TCAGGCTCGTCGGGTGGCGTGGCGGTGCTGGTGGTGGGCACCCACAAGGAGAAGGGCATGACTGTAGATCCACTTCGGGAGCCGTCCCGGATCGCTTTCACCGGCGACGTCCACATGAATGCCGCGTGGACCCGCCAGGCGATCGAACACGCGTTGGAACTGGGCGCGGACGTCATCGTCCAGCTCGGCGACTTCGCGTACACGCTGGCACCCAAGTTCATGCGAACGGTCGAGAAGACCCTGGCCGACGCCGACATTCCGCTGCTGTTCGTGGACGGCAATCACGAGGCATTCGACCTGCTGCTGCGCTACCGCATCCACGACAACGGACTCCGGAAGCTCACCGACCACGTGTGGCATCTACCGCGCGGCTTCCGCTGGCAGTGGGGCGGACTGGACTGGGTCGCCCTCGGCGGTGCCCACAGCGTGGACCGGCAGTGGCGGGAGCCGGGCATCTCATGGTGGCGGGAGGAGACGATCACCCCGCAGCAGGAGAAACGCGCCATCGAGCGCGGGCTGGTGGACGTTCTCATCGCGCACGACTGCCCGACCGGCGTGGTCGTCCCCGGCGTCGATGATCGTAGCGAGCCGGCACCGTTCCCCGAGTTGGAGTTGCTACTCGCGGGCGCGCACCGCGACGTCCTGCGCCGTGTCGTGGACGCCGTCCAACCTCGTGCGATCTGGCATGGCCACTACCACGTGGCCTATGGCAGGTCGGTGGACTTCGGGTACGGGCGGGTGGCGGTGACCGGGTTGGATTGCGACGCCACCACCCTGGACGCCAACGTGCAGGTCGTGGACCTCGCCGAGATTGCACGCTGCGTCACGGGAACGAAAGGATGGCGGGGAGTCGGCTCATGACCCACACCTGTCATCGCTGCGGCCGGCCGGTGGACTGCGCGGACGCCACCGACGCCCGAGATGTCGCCGCCATCCTGCTTGCCCACCTCGCCTTGGACTGCACAGGCGAAGAACAGGCTGTGGATAACCCTGTGGACAGAGAGAGGATCGAACCGTGAGCGAGGTCAGCGAGGAAGCGGCGCAGATCGGCTCGGAGTCGGTGGTCCTGCTCACGGAGGATGGGCAGTCGTGAAGCGACACCCTGAGGGCGTCGAGTCGATGTGGGCGATGGTCCGCTGGCGCAACGGCCGGCTTCGCGTGCGTCGCGGTCTGCCGCCCGGCCTGCCGGTGCCGCAAGCAGCAACTCTGGAACGAACACCTCTGGAATGGGCCGCAGGCAGAAAGGACACCGCCGGTGAACGACTGGGTCAACCTCTACCGACAGACACCCGAGGTGTCGGTCAGAGCGACGTACATCGGGAACAGTCCTCCGTCCGGCGGCCAGCAGGTCGGCGACCGTTGGGACTCCCTGCTTGGGGGGTTTTACGAGTGGGACGGAACCGAATGGCGGACCGTCGAGTTCCGCGTCTCACCCCCCATGGGCGGTGACTCACCGCGGGCGTGTTCGCTTGGGGACACGGTGCGGTACGGCGCGGGGGATGTGCTGGATCGGATCGACAATACGATCGCCGGGGGCATCTGCCCGTGCGGCGCCGTGCCGCGCGAGGGATCACCGTACTGCTCGTATGACTGCGAACCCAACATCGCCGGCCGTGACACCGACACCCGCGAGTTCGGCGATTACGCAACGCCGATGCGCTGGCGCCCCGACCTCGTCACCGAAGCGCCCGACGACGGCCTAACCTCACTCGGCGGGCGGGTGCAGGTCGGACGATTCTGGCGGGAGGTGCTCCAACGCGACGGCACCGACGCGGTCCACCTTCGGCTGGACGACGGGCACCGTTTCGTCGGCGCTGACGTGTCCGCCGAGTTTGGGCACGATGCACACAACGAGGTGTGGGAGCGGCTGGAACGGGAACTGACCGACCCCCGCCACGCCGTTTCCGAAGCGCCGGATCCGGCGTCGTTCAATGTCGCAGAGTGGTTTCGGATGTACAGATACTCGCTTGCCACCCCGGTTGTGACACCGAACGCACGGGACTTCTTTCGCGTAATTCGCGTAACCGGCGTCTGAATGACGGTGGCCCGACGCGTGAACGTCGGGCCGACCACCCCCATCACCTTTCGTCCCCCGACGTGGTGATCGCCAAAGCGTAGTACCTCACCTGCGCAGAAGGAGATCATCGTGGGTCACGACATGCCGACACCGAACGGCCAGATCCGGTTGCTCGAACGGTTGATGGCTTCCGGGGACACCTGCCCAGCCGGCTGCGGATGCCACACGGGGCCGTTCACGCCATGCAGCGTTCCGGGCGGCTGCGGATCCGAAGGCTGCGGCAACCCCGCCCGCGGCGGCGGCTGCCTCACCTGCCGCCTCTACGACCCGCAGAACCCGCCGACTCGCCCCGAACGCGCGAGGGTCTGCGACCGCTGCCGGATGCGGCTCTCCTCCTGCATCGAAGCGATTGGCCGCTACCATGACCAGCTCGTCAACCCGGATCCGGTCGAGTTTGATGACCGCTGGTACGAGGCACACTACGAGATCCGACACGAGGCTACCGGCCTGCCGGTGGGCCGCACCGAGGAACGCCGCGCCGACCCACTCGGCGCAATCGGTGGTGTCGGACCGATCCCCGGCCGCCGCCCACACGGATCCCAAACGCACACCGGAACGAGGTCCGTCGGCCGGCCAGCACCAACATCCCTCGACGTCCTCGACCTTGCAGGCCCGGCCCGTCACCTCAACCTGACCCGCGACGTGCGCACTGACCTGCCGAACCAGCGTCCGGACGACGAAGCCGGCCACCTCTCGGTCGCCACCGTCCTGGCCGACATCGCCGCGGACTGGCGCGACACCCTCTGGCCCGACCAGCACCTGCCCGAACCCACCGTCGTCCAGCTGGTGGAGTGGCTGCGCGCCGGCGCCGACTTCGACACCCCCGGCGTCCGCATCGACCAAGCATGCGACGAACACCCCGCCATCGCGGACACAGCCGAGGAGTTGAAGCGGCTCCGCGGCGCACTGCGCCGGGCGACCGGTGACGTAACGCCGCAGGCCACACCCTGCGACGGCGTCGAATGCAACCGCTGTAGCTTGCGGACGCTCCAGTGGCGCACCGACGGGATCGAAGGCGTGGAATGCGTCAACCCGGCCTGCCTGAAAACGTTCACCATCGATGAATACCGGGCGTGGGTGGCGCACCTCGGCGGCTACGAGGCGTCCATCCGTCGACCCGAAGAGGTGACAGCACTCCTCCGACAACGCTGACCTGCATCAATGCCCCCGGAAGTCGACCGCGCGGAGACTTGCAAAGATCGCCACAGTCGGCTTTACTCGCCCCAACACATACTTGACGCTGCCCAGATGACGCCACGACCCTGCGGTCGTGGCGTTTCTGCTATCCCCCTCCGGGAGGTGGCAGTGCCGCAGCTCGACGGACCCGACGCCCTCCTCCCCGCATTCCTCCTCGCCCGCCGCCTCGGCGTGTCCCGCCAGCTCGTCAACTACTGGCACAAGAACGGGAAACTCGAGCAAGCCGACGAGGGCGCCGACGGGCGCCCGCTGTTCCGGTTCCTGGACGGCGCGAAGCTTGAGGCGGACATGCGCAGCAACCCCCGCTCGCACCGCAAGCCGGCCTGGGAGGCCCGGGACCGCAACACAGGCGGCGCCTCCGGCCAGCCCGCCTACGCGGCCTAGCCGGCCACAAACGGTAGACACTGGTGACCACCCGCCACTCCCCTCTCCAACTCGGCGGCCTACCCGGACGACTCACCCTGTTCCTGCGGCGGGCATTCGGATCAGCGCAAATCCTGCAACTGCTGCGGGAGATCCGCGACGAACAGGCCCGCCTCACCGCCGCGATCGCCGCCCTCAACCAGCGGACCGACGACGGCCGGCCACCACCGGAACCGTACGACCAGCCCTGATGAACCCGCGTATCCGCCGCGCCCGCACCATCGCCGCGTGGATCCTGTTGGTCGGGTCGATCATCGGCTGGCCCGTCTCCGCGATCACGGTGTTCTCCGACGAACCCCAGGGCATCTTGGGCTTGAGCTGGCTCGCAATCATCCTCTCGTCCGCTGAGCTACTCACCTCCTCACAGGTACACAAGGAGCAAGGCAACAACGGAGCCGGAACGGGCGGTGGTCATGACAACCGCCGATGAAACCCCCGGCCGTGACAAGCCGAAATGCGGTGGCAAGCGACGCGGCGAAGGCGCAGGCAAGACCTGTACCCGCCCAGCGGGTTGGGGCACCGACCACGCTGGTGTCGGCCGGTGCAAACTTCACGGCGGCAAGACACCTTCGCACCAGCACGCCGGCACGCGCGCGCTCGCCGAGCAGGCCGTGAAGACGTATGGCCTACCGGTCGACGTCTCGCCCACCGACGCCCTCCTCGATGAGGTGAAGTGGACGGCTGGGCATGTTCGCTGGCTCCGTGACCGCATCCAGGAGATCGAGCAGAACGCCCTGTCGTGGGGTAAGACGTCCGAGGTTGCCAAGGACTCTGGCGAGTTCCCCGGTGTGGACGTCACCCATTCGGCGGCCCCACCTGTGCTGCTGGAGTTGTACACGCGGGAGCGGAAGCATCTGCTGGACGTGTGCAAGGCCGCGATCGTGGCCGGCATCGAGGAGCGGCGGGTACGGCTCGCCGAGTCCCAAGGCGCCCTGCTGGCCGATGTCATCCGCCGGATCCTCGGCGATCTGGATTTGACGCCCGAACAGACGGCCAAGGTGTCAGAAGTGGTTCCTCGGCACCTGCGGTCTGTCGCTGCCTGATCGGGGGCTGCGGTGACGTTGGCTCCGGTGTCCCCATGGGAGTTGGCCGCGCGGTCGTTTGAGCCGGCGCCACTGACACCGCGGCGCTGGTCCACCCCGGGCGCCATGGCGGCTGCGTTAGATTCGGCCGGTCATCGGACGACACCCGCCCTGGACCTCATCGACCAGGCGCTGGCGAAGTGGGCCGACGCCCCGGTCGGTGACGGCAACAAATTGATGATCTTTTGCCCGCCACAGGAAGGCAAGAGTCAGAAAGTTTCTCGCAGAACGCCTGCATGGCTACTCGCCCACGACCCTACGCTGCGGATCGCGATCGTCTCGTACGCCGCGAACAAGGCCGAGCGATGGGGCCGGCAGATCCGCCGCGACATAGCCACCTTCCCGGAGTTGCAGATCAGTCTGCGCCCCGATTCCCGTGCGGCCGGTCGCTGGGAGACCATTGAAGGCGGCCAACTCATATGCGTGGGCATCGATGGCGGCATCACCGGTGAACCGGTCGACGTCTTGATCATCGACGACCCCGTGCGGGGGCGCGCCGAAGCCGAGTCCATCACATATCGCGAGACCGCCTGGGACTGGTGGGAGTCGAACGGCTCCACCCGCCTGTCGTCCCGAGGCCGGGTCTGCCTGATGATGACCCGCTGGCATGAAGACGACCTCGCCGGCCGGCTGCTCCAAGGTGAGCCCGGCGAATGGGCGGTCGTCAGGATCCCGGCAATCGCCGAGGACAACGACCCGCTCGGTCGCGCGCCCGGCGAAGAACTCCTCTCCGTACAGAAGCGGCAGCCGGGATACTTCCACCGGCTGAAAGCCACCCGGTCCGTGTACGTGTGGTTGTCGATCTACATGCAGACGCCAACCGCAGCCGAAGGCAACCTGTTCAGGCGAATAAACTGGCGCCACTGGGCTCCCGCTCCACGGATCGGCCCTAGTGAACGCTTGAACCTCGGCGGTAAGATCGTCGCCCTCGCCGACTCGTGGCGGTTTGCGACGATCGATCTTGCCAACTCGACACGCACTTCCGCCGACTACACCGTAATTGCGGCTTGGGCTCGCGTGCTGACAGGCGACCTGGTCCTGCTGGACATGGTCCGGGCGAGGATCGGCGAGGCACGGCACTTTGAGCACGCACAGCCCCTAATTCAGCGTTGGCAGCTCGACTCCGTGTTCGTCGAGGGCTCTCAGTACGGGACCACGCTGGTCCGCGAGGCGGCGAACGCGGGGATACCCATTACGGCCATCCAGGCGGAGGTCGACAAGCTTTCTCGCGCCTTGCCGTACGCGGCATGGGTAACTCAGGGCAGAGTCTGGCTTCCAGCAAGAGCCCACTGGGTTGACACCTGGAAAAATGAGCACGCGTCGTTCCCGGTATCGAATCATGACGATATGGTCGACACCGGAAGTCTGGCCACAAGAGTCGCGATCACCGGGCATGCACCCGCAGGGGCGACCCCACCCCCTTCGCCCGAAGTGGATTCGCTTACGTCGGCGATCGGCCAACAATCGTTAGACCTGATGACCGTACCAATGTGACGCGGATCCCCTACGGGACAAGGGTTCTAGCGCAGAAGCGCTCTGCCTCGTCTTGATAGAATGGCCCACATAAGACGGCCCCCTGAAGCGTCGGAATCGCGACAGAGGGCCTGACGTCCACACTCGTTGCTGGAGTGTTTCGGCTATGCCAGATGGTACCTGTTCGGTCACAGACTGCGGGCGCGACGCGTACTGCAAGGGCTTCTGTCCGCCGCACTACGTTCGGTTCTGGAAGCACGGCGACCCGCTTCATGGTGGTCCGATCCGCCCGAGGGTGTTCGCGACTGCCGCCAACTTCTGGGAGCGCGTCGACCGTGATGGCCCGTTGGTGGCGAGCCGTCCAGCTCTCGGTCGCTGTTGGGTATGGCGCGGCACGGTCGACCACAATGGTTACGGCCTGTTCGGGACGAGTGGCCGAGGTCGAGGTCGTGCGCATAGGTTCGCTTGGCGGTTGGAATTTGGAACGCCGCTTCCTACCGGGGTTACGCCAGATCACCTGTGTCACACCCTGGATCTTTCGTGCCGTGGTGGCGTGTGCCGTCACCGCCGGTGCGTCAGTCCAACCACCTTGAGCCGGTAACCCCTCGGGAAAACTCGGTCCGAGGTGTCAAGTCCCGAACCGGGCTCTGTGTAAACGGGCATCGACTCGTGGTGGTCGCGTGGCGCAATGGTTACCCCAAGCACGGCTGCCCCACCTGTCGTGCCGCTAAGCGGGCGGCGCATCGAGATGCCTTTGTGGCCGACCCACAGGCGCGACAACCATCCAGGCGAGACGAGCTCGTCGCAGAGGTCGCCAGGGTCTACGCCGAGGCACTTGCGGAGAAGGATCCGGCTCCCCGGCTAGCCGTTGCTCGCCACTTCGGGCGCTCGCCAGCGACCGCCTCGGACTGGATCCGTAAGGCACGAAACGCAGGACTCTTGGCGGACTATGTCGCCTAGCTAGTCGTCGGCCGGGGGTGGCTATGACCGCCCCCACCATGCCGCCGAAGTCGGTTCACGGCTATGTCGACGACAACCTGTTCGACTGGGCCCTGTCGCAGGCGTTGGAGTGGGTTCCGGACCTGATTTGGCCCCTCAGCGTCCAGACGTACTACCAGATGCGGCGGGACAGCCGCCTCGCCGCCGTCGAGGCCGGGTACACCCTTCAGCTTCGCCGCGCGCAGTGGCAGCTGGACGGCGCCGGATGTAGGCCCGAAGTGGTGCAGCTGGTCGCCGACGACATGGGGCTGCCGGTCGCCGCAGCCGACGAGCCGGGTGCGGCGCGGCTGCGGGGCGTGTCGTGGAATGAGCACTTGCGGGTCGCGTTGGGGATGCTGCCGTACGGGCATGCCGGGTTCGAAATGGGCATGGATCTGTCCACGTCGCAGGCGCGTCTGGTCGGCTTGTACGAGCGCCCGCAGTGGACGATCTCCCACCTGCACATCGACGGCAAGACCGGCGCGTTGACCGGTATCAGCCAGGACGCCGCGTGGAAAGAGCAGGCGCCGCAGATCCGGTCGAACGCCCTGGTCTGGTATGCGCATGAGCGGGAGGGTGCCGGCTGGCAGGGCACGTCCCTGTTCCGTCCCGCCTACGGCCCTTGGCTGATCAAGAAGGAAATGATCCGCGTCAATGCGATCAGCAACCGGCGGTGGGGGGCAGGGGTACCGGTCGCGGAGGCGATCCCCGGCACCAACCCGACCCCGGCCCAGATGGCTGAAGCGCAGCGGATGGCATCAGCGTCCCGGGCCGGCGACCAAGCCGGCGCCAGCATGCCGCCCAACTTCACGTTCCGCATCGCCGGCCTTTCGGGTGCCCTCCCCGACACGCTCGGCTTCCTCGAGTGGCTGAACCGCGAGATTGCCCAGGCGGCCCTGATGCAGCACCTCGACCTCGGGCAGGGCGACAACGGCGGCTCCCGCGCCCTCGGGCAAGCGTTCATCGACTCGTGGACACTGTCTCTGGAATCGATCGGTGAGCACGTCGCCGACACCGCCACCCGGCAGGTCGCAGCAAAACTCGTCGAATGGAACTGGGGTACCGACGAACCGGTCCCCCGCGTCGTCGTCTCCGGCATCGGCTCCCGCCGCGAGGTCACCGCCGAATCGCTGCAACTACTCCTCAACTCGGGCGCCCTGTCCGGTGATCCGGCCCTTGAGGCGTGGGTGCGCCGCGAGTATCGGCTACCGGAGCGGGACCCGAACACCCCGGCGCGGACCGCGACGCGGGGTGCGCCCGGCCAGGACCGGGAACCCGACGACCGCGTGTCGGAGGGTGAACCGGCTGACGTTCAGGCCGCAGTACCAGCCGACTCCCCGGTTGATCCGGAGCAGTTGCAGGCCGACTACGAGCAGGCCGTCGAAGACGCCACCCAAGCGTGGGAAGCAGCAGCTGCCCCCCTGGTTGCGGCGTTGGCTGCCGCCACGGCCGCGGAGGTCGCCTCCGGGATGCTCGTCGGGTTGGGTGCCCTGTCGGTGGGGCAGCAGGTTGTCGACAGCCTCGCCGACGCCGTTGCCGCAGTGATGCGGGGGCTCGCGGACCGGACGGTCGGCAGGGTCGCACCCCGGCTCGGTGTCACAGCCGAACTCGGCGCGGCGCAGTCGGAGCGGATCGGCCAGACTGTGCAGGCCACCGCCGACCTGATCGTGTCCGGGTACACGTCCGGGGCGGCCCGGGTCGCGCTCGGGCTGGCTGGCCCGGACACGCCCCCGGATGCCGTGGAGCAGGCCGTCACGGACCACCTGACGGACCTGTCGCAGGCGAAGACGTCCGGGCTTGTCGCCGGGAATCTGCGGCCAGCGTTGACGACCGCGCAGGGCGAAGGCCTGTGGTCCGCCTACGAGCAGTTGCCGGCAGACACCCGCTACAGGGTTTCTGAGGTCAACGACCGCAACCGCTGTCGCCCGTGCGGGGACAACAACAACCGGACCTATCCGAACCTCGCCGCCGCCCGCGTCGACTACCCCTCGATGCGGTACCGCCGGTGCGAAGGGCGTGAGAGGTGCCGGGGATACGTCTATCCCCTGCTTGGTAGCGCCACCTGATCTCCCGCCGATAGCCGGCGGGTTGCCCCGGCCCGGGTTGTAGGGTACCTCCACAAGGAGAAGGCCGCATGGCCAAGCACTTCATCTACCCCACCGCCGCACCCGCCGAGGGCGGCTTGCACGAGCGCCGCGTCGAGATCCAGTGGTTCCGCGACCAGGACGTGCGCGTTGGCGTCACCAAGCGGCCTCCTGTCGACCCGAACCGCGTGTACGTCTCTGGCTCCCTGGCCCCGGCGACGACAACGACCAGCGCCGCGTCGACCGAGCCGAGCGAGGCGTGGGACGGCCAGTTCGTTGACCTCGACCGCAGCCAGATCAACCACCTGATCCGCCAACTGCGCACCGCGCGCGATCAGGCGTACGGCAAGGACGAATAGCTTTCACTGTTCGGGGGTGTGGCATGTCCCGCACCCCCGAACAGAAGGCTGCCGACGAAGCGCTCACCGCCGCCGTGGAGCAGGCACTGACCGCCTACGGCAGCGAGGAGCAGTCGTACGTGCTCACCGAGTACGTGGTGCTAACCGCCCAAACCCGCTACGACGAAGACGGCGACGCGGTCACCGCGGTTGGGATCGTCTACCGCGACGGTGACGTCCCGCACCACCGCGCGCTCGGACTCATCGACTACGCCGCTACGCGACTCCGCGCGGCCATCGCCGAGGACTGAAGGCGGTGGACTGTGCATGAGGCTGTCCTGACCCGCCTGGACGGTGTCGAGTTGGCCCGCGAAGGCCGCTGGCCGACGAGCACCGGAATCTGGGATGCGGCACCGGAAGACTTCGCCGCCGCTATCGCCGCCCTCCAATGTCCGGCGGTCGACAAGCCGCGGCTGTGGATCGGTCACACCGACCAACGCTTCACCCCCCGCACCGTTCAGGCCGGGGACGGGGAGCCCACCATCGGGTGGATCGAAAACATGCACCTGTCCGACCAAGGGCACACCCTTGTCGGCGACTACGTTGGTGTCCCACGTTGGCTCGGCGACATTATGGCTTCCGCCTACCCGCGCCGCTCGATCGAGGGCTCCTACAACCGCCGGTGCGCGTTGGGTCACCGGCACCCGTTCGTCATCGACGGGGTGTCGTTGCTGGGTGTGACCCGCCCGGGTGTCGGCACCCTCCGACCGTTGTCCGACCTCGACGACGTCAAGCAGCTGTACGGACTGACCGCGTCCGCCGACCCGGATCCGTGTGAGGTGCGGATCGCCGCCACGATCACCGGCGACACCGTACGCGCGCACCTGCCAGGCCAGCACGATCAGGGCAGCCACGGAGACAAGCAGTCGGCTGGCCGCCGGCAAACAGTCGATGATCTGGCGAAGACGTACGGCGACGTGTACGACGAGGCCGCGTTTGGTGGCGACGGCGCTGTCGTGGTGCACGACAACGGCGAAGCCATGATCCGATACGGCGCCGAACCGTCCGGCTTTACGGTGTTCGCAGACGGGCTCACAGCCGACGACCTGGACGACCTGGCGGACCTGTTGGACTGGGCCGCAAGCAGCGACCGGGACCTCACCGAGGAGGCATCCCCGAACGGGATGATCGACTGGGGTGGGGTTGGGGAAACTGGTCTGCTGGTCGGATACGGCCCGGACGGGTCCGTGCGCGTGTGGAGCCCAGACAGCGACGACGCCGCCAACTTTGAGCCGGCCGACGCGGTGGAACTCATTGACGCCGCCCGCCGTATGGCGGTCCGTGCTGACGAGGTTGCGGGTGTCGCCGCTTCGACGCGTGTACGGCGGCCGATCAACGCGGCAATCAGCGGTGACGTCGTGTTGGCGCACCTGCCGGGCAAGCACGACCAAGACAACCACGGCGACAAAGGCTCCAGCGCGGGCAGTGTGGCTGCGACCAAAACGTCGACTGCCGCACCGGCGGTGATCTTCCAGAGGGCGTTCAAAATGGGCGGCAACACCATCGTCGTCACCGCCCACACGGACGGGTCACGCACCCTCGACTTCGGGGCGATCGGCTCCGTCAACCTCACCCCTTCGGAACTTGCCGCCAAGCGTGGGGTGAGCCTGCGCGGTTTGGCGTTCGATGCGCAGTCGTGGCAGGTCGGGGAATCCGGCACCTTGCATCGCCGCAACATCGTCGCTGACGACACTGGCCGCAGGTCGCTTCACACCCGGCTGCTGCTCGCCGTGAAAAAGGTCGGCGACCCCCCGGACGCGGGCGGCGACGAGGAGACGTGGGACCAAACCCCACTGTCGGTACACCTGCCGCCAAACGACGACCCGTCCCAGGACGAGTTGGTTGGCTCGCCGGGCGTGCAGATGCGGCAACGGGATTTGGTGCGGCTCGCCGAGCAGGCCAACGGGATGGTCGCGGAACGGATCGGCGACGGCGACAACGCTGTGGACGTCATCCGCGACGGCGGACGCTACCTTCTGCGCCCCGTTGGGGGCCCGGAGTTGCGCCTCGACCGTGGATCGTTGAAGGCGCTCGACGGCGCCATGGCGGATCTGTACGACGACGAGAACCGGGACAAGCGGCCAGCCGGTGAGGTCGCCGAAGTGGCTGTGGACACGAACGTTGGCCCGGTGACGGTCCGCATGTGGGGCGAGGCCGACCGGGTGGAGATCCGCACGTCTGACGGTGTCATCACGGTCACAGGATCCAACAACTATCTCGCCTTTTCGGACGCGTTGGAGAAGCTTCTCGGGTCGGTGGCTGCTGCGGTCGGGCCGCCGGTGGCCGCCGCCGCCGACGTGCATTCGGGTGCGATGGTGGCACTCATCCCCTTCGAGGAGGACGCCGCGCGTCTGTCGGTCGAGGGCGGGGAGCCGGCCGACCAGTTGCATGTGACGCTTGCCTACCTCGGTGACGCCGTCACCTTGGACGCCGCGGCCCGGCAGGATCTGATCGACGCCGTGTCGACTGCCGTCAACGGGGCACCGGTGATCGAGGCGGACGGCTTCGCGGTGTCGATCTTCAACCCGCCTGGTGTGACGAAGGCCGACGGTAAGCAGCGGGACACGTGCATTGTCGTCGGCTGGTCCGGTGACGACCTCGACCTGATCCACACCCTCGTCGGGGACGCGCTCGAGCATTCGGGTGTCGCACTGCCGTCGCAGCATGCCCCGTGGCATGCGCACACGACCCTGCTTTACACCGACGACCTGTCGCAGGCCGTCGCGCTCGCCGACCGGGCCGGGCCTGCCCGCTTCGACCGGATCCGGATCGCGCTCGCCGGCCAACACGTCGACATCCCCCTGATCGACGTGCCGGAGCCGGCCGAGGAGTTCGACCCGGACACCGACGACGCCGAGTTCGTCGCCGCAGCCGAGGGGGACGAGAACAGCCTCCGCGAGTTCTTTACCCGTAATCCTCGCGGCTTGGCGCGGTGGAAGAACAAGCGGCACCCGTGGACAGCCCTGTTCCGAATCTTGACGAAGCATGTCGGTGCCGAACGGGCCCGCCGCATCGCCACGTCCTGGTTCCACCGGGTGTTCGGCTACTACCCCGGCGACAAACGGCACCGCAGCAAGGTTGCCGCGCAGATCGGAGACACCATGCCCAACCCGCAACCCGACCTGCCCGAAAAGGTGCGGCAGGCGTGGAACAACTCGAAGCCGTACGCGCAGTGGATCGTCCGGGTCGACGACAACACCGTCCTGGCCTGCGACGAGGACAACAGCCGCGCCTTCACCCGCGTGCCGTTCACCCTCGACGGCGACGTCGTGACGTTCGGCGAACCCGAGGCGCTCGACGGTGTCCCCGTCGCCGCGATGGCCGCCGTAGGCGGCACCGTGTACGCCTCCCACGCCGAGTCCCGCCCCCGATGGGTGCCGGCCCGACTCCGGGGCGGGCCCCGGTCTCAAGCCGCAGACGTGGCCGCCACCCAGCCTGAAGGTGAACCCGCCACCGCGGTGGCCCCCGATTCCCCGGCCGCCGAGCCGGAGCCCAACACCGAACCGAAGGAGGACCCAGTGTCCACCAGTCTGAGCGATGTCCGCTCGCGGCTCGGCCTGCCCGACGACGCGGACGAGGCAGCGGTTACGACCGCTGTGCTCGCCGAGCTCGACAAGCAGGCCGTCCCGCAGTCGACCCCGGAGCAGGTCGCTGCCGCCGCGGCGGCTGAGGAGAAGGTCGCCGCTGCCGAAGCCGAGAAGCAGGACCTGGCCAAGGAAGTCCAGGTACTTGCGTCGCAGGTGCAGGAAATGTCCACCAAGCTCGCTGCCGCGGAGACGGCGAAGGCCGCCACCGTCAAGGCTTCCGTCCTTGACGAGGCGCAGAAGCTGGGCAAGTTCACCCCTGCCGCGCGTGAGCAGTGGGAGAAGGACTACGACGAGGCGCCCGCCGCGGTGACCCGCGTCCTCGCCGCGATCGCCCCCGGCACCGCTGTTCCGGTCACTGTCGCCGGTGAGTCCGGTGGCGCGCCGGACGGCGACCTGGACGCCGAGTGGAAGCAGTACGAGGGTCTGTTCCCGCCGGAGACCGCCAACGCTGGCCAGGAGGGCTGATCGATGGCTGACTACACCCCGAAGTTCCTGTACGCGGAGCAGGTCACGTCGACCGCGTCGGCGGCCATCACCGGCGGCCAGGTTCTGGTCGTGTCCGGCAGCGGCACCGTCGAACCGGCCGGCGACGCAGCCGACATCACCGTGGTCGGTGTAGCCGCATTCGACGCGGCCGTCAACGCCCAGGTCGGCTACTTCCCGCGCGGCAAGATCCACGTCACCACCACCGCAGGTGCGGTGACCGCCGGGGTCGGCGTGTCCGCGGGCGCGGCCGGCACCGTCGACGACGACGGCGGCTCCGATCCGATCCTCGGCGTGTTCCTCACGTCCGCCGGGTCGGGCGAGAAGGCCGAGTGGATGGAGTTCTAGCCACAACCGTCCGCTAGCACAACCTTGCCCACGACCGCCGGCCCCACCACGCGACGTGGTGGGGCTTTCGCATGCCCGGGATTCGGGCTGACCAACCTCTCTGAGAGGACGTGACCAGACAATGCCCGTGTCCTACCCTCCGGCGCCTCCGACGCTGGCCGGGGATCTGCTGACGATCCACCGGCTGCTTCAGTCGCCGACCCTGATCCGCCGCCGGCTGCGCACCCTCGCCGACTTGCGGTTTGTCGCCGACCAGATCCTCACCCAGCGCTTCCGGTCGTCCGGCGGTGCTGTGCTGTACGAGATCTCCGAGCCGATGTTCAACGAGCGGGAGATCGAAGCGGTCGCCCCCGGCTCCGAGTACCCGCGCGACACCCCGGCCACCGGCGAGGCCGCTGTGGCGGCGGTCGCGAACTGGGGCCAGGCGGTCTTCATCTCCGACGCGTCGATCAAGCGGAACCTGTACGGCGGTTCCGAGATCGACCGGGCGCTGCGCAAGGTGATGAACACGGTCATCCGCAAGGTGGACCGGATCACCATCGCCGCTGTCGCCTCCGCGGTGTCCGCGACCCAGCAGGCTACCGCCGGCTGGGAGGGTTCGGCGGCGAACATGCTCCTCGACATCGAGTTGGCGAAGGCTGAGGTCGCCGACCTGGAGATGGGCTACAACCCGGACACGATCATGATGTCGACGCAGAAGTACGCGCGGCTCGTCTCCGACGACAAGATCGCGTCGCTGCGGAAGCGGGAGACGACCGACAACCCGGTCTACTCCGGCC
>DASUXL010000119.1:0-6792 GCA_036377915.1 Candidatus Limnocylindrales bacterium | reverse complement strand
CTCCGCGCCGAATCGCCGGGCACGAGCCGCGTCCTCGCCGGTGTCGGCGTTGGTGCGCACGGCGAGGCGCCGCTTGGAGTCGGCGTGCGTGACGATCCGATGCACCGCCTCCACCAGCGGGTCGTCCTCGGGCTTGAGCGTGCCCTCGAAGTAGCGCACGACCGGGCTCGGGCTGACCGGGATCTCACCGACGTAGATCTTGCCGGTGGTGCCGTCGATGGAGACAATGTCACCCTCGCGGACCGTCTGACCGTTGACCGTGAAGTGGTCGGAGCGGACCTCGAGCGCCTCGGCGCCGCAGACACAGGTCTTGCCCATGCCCCGGGCCACGACCGCCGCGTGCGACGTCTTGCCGCCCCGGCTGGTCAGAATCCCTTGCGCCGCAATCATTCCCGGCAGATCGTCGGGGTTGGTCTCGCGCCGGATGAGGATGACCGGGCCGTCGGCCGCCGCGGTCACCGCGTCAGGCGAGGAGAAGACGGCACGCCCGACGGCCGCGCCGGGCGAGGCGGCGACACCCTTGGCCAGGGGTTCAGGCGCCTTGTCAAGGTCGAACGTGGGGAACATGAGCTGGGCCAAGCGGTCGCCGGTGACCCGGCGCAGCGCCTCGTCCATGTCGATGACACCCTCGTCGACGAGGTGGGTGGCGATGGTGAACGCCGCCGCCGCGGTGCGCTTGCCCACCCGGGTCTGGAGCATGTACAGCTTGCCGCGCTCCACCGTGAACTCGATGTCGCACAGGTCGCGGTAGTGACCCTCCAGCGACGCCATGTTCTTCATGAGCTCTTCGAAGTTGTGCTCCGGCATCTGGCTCAGCGGCACCGTGTTGCGGATACCGGCCACGACGTCCTCGCCCTGGGCGTTGGCGAGATAATCCCCGTACACGCCACGGTTTCCGGTGGCCGGGTCGCGGGTGAAGGCGACACCGGTGCCCGAGTCGGCGCTCAGGTTGCCGAACACCATCGCCTGCACGTTGACCGCCGTGCCCAGATCGGCCGGGATACGCTCCTGGCGGCGGTAAAGCACCGCGCGCTCGGTGTTCCACGAGTTGAAGACGGCGAGCATCGCCATCTCCAGCTGCTCGCGCGGGTTCTGCGGGAAGTCGAAACCGGTGTGGTCGCGGAAGATCTTCTTGAACTCCGTCACGAGCTCACGCGGGTCGGCATCATCGTCATGGTGCGGGAAATCCGGTACCCCGCAAACGGTTTTTCCGAACATCTGGATCAGGCGACGGTACGAATCCCAGGCGAACCCCTCATTGCCACTGACCGCCGCGAGCCCTGCTACGGACTCGTCGTTGAGCCCGACGTTGAGCACCGTCTCCATCATCCCGGGCATCGAGAACTTCGCGCCCGAGCGCACCGACACCAGCAGCGGGTTGGCCGGGTCGCCAAGCTTGCGACCCATCGCCTGCTCCAGCGTGGCGAGGTGCTGATCGACCTCGGCGTGCAGGGTGGCTGGCGGCTTGCCCTCGCGCAGGTGAACGCGGCATGCGTCGGTTGAGATGATGAAGCCGGGGGGGACCGGCAAGCCGAGTCGGGTCATCTCGCAGAGGTTGGCACCCTTCCCTCCGAGAAGATCCTTTTGGCCCATATCGCCCTCTGAGAAGTCGTACACGAACTTCGCCATAGAGCACCTCCGAACTACAGTCTTGTGCGGGACGCTAAACGTTTACTCAGGTGTTGCGGGAGACGTCGTGAATATCGGCACTGATTTGGGCACGTTTGTACTTACACACACAAGCTTGACTCAGCTCCCCTTCCTACCGGAACTGCGGCTCCACCTGGCCGAAGAATTAATCCCCGTCTGGCAGCAGTCCGAACGCGAAGATCCGCCGTTCTGGGCCTTCGCGTGGGCCGGCGGCCAGGCGCTCGCGCGCTACCTGCTCGACCACCCCAACCTCGTGAGCGGGGCTCGCGTGCTCGACATCGCCTCCGGGTGTGGCGTGTCGGCCATCGCGGCAGCCCGATGCGGTGCCTCCCTCGTCGTCTCCAATGATTTAGATGGGTACCCACAAGCCGCGATCGAACTCAACGCCAAAGCCAACGAAGTCGAGGTCCAATTCAGGCTCGGTGATCTCCTCGACTCTACTCAGACCGGTTTCGATGTCATACTCGCGGGGGACGTTTTCTACAGCCGTGAGATGTCCTCACGGGTAACTTCCTTTTTGGAACGCAGCACCGCCGCGCTCGCCCTCGTCGGGGACCCGGGCAGGGCCTACGCACCCACGCAAGGCTTCGAGATCGTCGCCACGTACGAGGTACCCGTTAATAAGGATCTTGAAAGTACCGAGGTCAAGCGGACCTCAATCCTGAGGCGCGTTCATGGTTGAAGAGGGCTCCCGTGGCGAAACAGGAGCCCCCACCGGCATCCATCAGTCGAATGGCTAACGCGGTTTCCCCAGCCTGCCACCTCGATTGCGGTGTTCGCCGCCGTCGCCAAGCGTCGCCAAGCATCGTCAAGCCCGGCGAACGCCGGTGCCCTTTTCCCAGCGGCCCGACGCGCACCCGGCGGAGGAGTTCGCAAGCCGTCGCCAAGCCGTCGCCAAGCCGGCGAACACTCCCTCCCCGACACGCCAATGCGGCCATAGGCGTCCACGTTGATGAGGCTGACTGGCCGATGATTTAATGCTTGCTGGCATGCCCCTCCGCGTGGCGAAACGCGAATGCCGCTTGAAACATCAGTCGAGTTGTGATGGCGAACGCGAAGGAAGGGGTCATGGCGGTTGACCGCCGTATGCCCGAAAACGGCAAGGACGTGCTCGGGCTCCGGCTCACAAAGGTTAAGCAAGACAAAGACATTCGCCTTCGTGCGATCGCGGTCGAAGCCGGAATCTCCACGTCTTATGCGTCGGAGATATTGTCGGGCAAGAAAGTTCCCACGCTTGATGTCTACGACCGCATCGTCGGTGCCTGCGGCGAGGACCCCGCGCACTGGCGAAGCCTGTGGATCCAAGCGACCCGGTCCGGCAAGGATTTCGCGTTGCCGGGCGGCGACAGCGTCGAGCGGTTGCGCGACGATCTGCGCGACCGGCTGCTGCGCGACGGCCGCACGCTGGCGGCCACCGGCAAGCGGGCGGGCTACCACGCTTCGACCGTGAGCAAAGCGCTCAACAGCGGCCTGATCTCCCGGGACAAGCTGAGAATCCTGCTGGGCGCGGTGGATGCCTCGCCGGGGGAAATCGACCAATGGTTGGCACGGCGTGACCGGCTCGCCGTTGCCGCGCCCGACCCACCCCCGCCGGTGGTGTCGAAGATGCCGAAGGTGAAAAGCGAACCGCGGCCCGCACGGACGCTGCCTGCCTGCGGCTGGAGCCGAAAGCTCCTGCCGTGGGCGGGCCTGCTCGCCGCCGGTTTCGTTGTCGGCGGCGCGGAGTCCGCGCCGGAACAGCCCGTCGCGGTCCAGCCGACCCAACCCACCACGCCCGTAACCATCCCGGCCGGGCTGATGGTCTCGCCGAATCCGGTGGCACCCACGGGTCCGACCTTCTTCACCACCGTCACGGCGGCGCGCGTTTACAGCGCCCCAAGGCGGGACGCGCCCACACCCGTCACCGTCCTGCCACCGGGCAGCCGCGAACCGGTCGGCTGCCTGGTCACCAACGGCGAGATAGTGCAGCGCCATGTGGCGAACGGCGACGAGTCGCATGTCTCCACCGCCTGGATCCGCCGGGCCGACAGCCCAACCTACCTATCCATGCTCGACGTGAAGCTGGACGACCCGGCATCCGCGGTCGCCCTCTGCCGTCAGGAATCCGGCCGGATCCGGCCACTCCCCTACCCCCGCCCAACCCGTGAAGCGCTGCTCGACAGCGTCATCCACGAGGTTGTCTCGCCAATCATCGAATTCATCTAATCCGTAAAAGGTTGCAACCCAATGACATCAGGAAGAGGGGTCCGCAGGTTCGCGGACACGCTGGCGGCCGCCCACTCGATCGCCCAGTGGCAGGACACCGCCCAGATCTACCGCCAGGCCAGGCGAATCGCGCTCGATCGCGGTAAGCGTTCCGTCCCAACGGATCTGCGGGATCGGCTGGCCGAGTTGCTGTGCCGGCAGTCGGCATCCTACGGCGACCGCGAGGCCGAGTTCGCCCACCACGGCTTCGTGGTAGTCGGCAACATCCACGGGTACGACTCGTTCGATGCCGAGCTTTTCCAAGCACTTTACCTGGACAAGACGCTGGCCTCGGGACCGCCGTACCACCTGCCACCACTTATGCAAGCGGTGCTGGAAACCCAGCGGCGCATGCGCGACGTCCGGCGGCTGAAGGCGGCAAGCGCGCCGACCATGACGGCCGCCTTCGTCGGTGGCTCCACGGCCTACGCACCCCACCACAGTGTTCGCGGCAACGTCGACGGCAAAGAGCCGTCCGATTCGGACGTCCTGATTATCGTGGAGGACGAGAACGGCATCCTCGACTTCGCCAAGCGGATGATCGATCTGCCTGGAGTCGATGCCGCAAGCGCGCACGAAATGGTGCGACAGGCCCAGATCTTCGTGGATCGCTACGCCGGCGACGACGCGATGTTCAGCTTCAGGTTGAGGATGTGGACGGGCAGCACACCCGACCCGATGATGGAATGGGTCCCGGGCAAGGCCGAGTACCAGATCAGCCTGCACATCTTCACCGTTGCCTCGTTCCGCCACCTGCTTGTGGCGTCCAGTCCATCGCTGCGGTCAGAACTCGCCGGTGAGGTGCGGAGGCTCACCGACTACCGCGCGCACAAGCCCGAGACCAGGGAGGTCCGGCGCACGTTCGCCGGAATCGACCGCTCTGTGCCGATGGAGAGCGAGCAGGTCGATCACGGCTGGATCAGCAGGCCAAGGGTCTACTACATCGACGACAACGACAGCTACTGCCCCGGCCTCATTCAGATCATCCTCCTGACCGCCCGGGAGGCTAGCTGGGACCGGCTGGGGGTAAGCGCCGAGGTCGACCAGCTCATCCGCAAGACCGCAGAGCGGCTGGCGTACGAGCGGGAGCGCAGGGAGCACCTTTATGTCAGCCTGGCGCATCCCCGGTACCCCCGCTTCGCCCTCCATCGACGCAAAGAGCTGGACGCCAGATTCGGCGAGCGGTGCTGATCGGGCCCGCCGGATCGTTCGGCTCATGCTTCGTGCGGCGGGCCGCCCGTAAGCAGCGCGCTGGGGTCGCGGTCCACGCGTCCCCGGCGCCGCTCGTCGCAGCACGGCAGCATGGCACGATAGCGTTCGGCCTCCTCGATCAACCTGGCCAGGTCCGCGAAAGGGGTCCAGTCGTGCCAATATCTGAGGCGGTAGGCGACTACGGACTCGTACCCCACCCTCATGTCACGCAGGCCGTGATGCCACGACTCGAGCAGCCACCTTTTGGAGACGATCCGGCGGCGGGCGAATCCGGCGGCGGCGTTGAAGTTGGCCAGCGCGCGGATGATGAGCGCGAACTCGGCCGGGTCGGCAGGCAGCTCACCTCGCCGCGTGGCCTCATACAGCAGTTTCCGGCCGTGCTGGACGTCGTCGGCGAGCAGGAACTGCTGGATCTGGAAGAAGGCGGCGAGCCTCTGCTGGCGGCTACTCAGGTAGACCGCGACCACCGCGAGGGCGGCGGCCGCCGAGGCGAGCACGATGTTGACGACGTCGAGCCAGGTGATCGAGGGATTCATATTTCTATAGGTTATCGACGAGCACCAAGCTAACTCTGGTTAAACCGGGACCATTCAGTTGCTTCCAGACTTGCTCCGGGCAAACTCGAAAGACTCGGGGTAAGGAATGCGACATTGCTCGGGCTTGCGGCACGTCGGTAACGTCGGACAACGTGAACCTGCCATCTTCGCCCGTCAACCTGCGCGAGATCGTCGCGGCAAACCTGCGCCGGCTGCGCAACGTGACCAATGCGGAGCCGGCCGACGTCGTCCGCGCCGCCGCTCACTTCGGGCTGGAGTGGACAGCGTCGTGGTACTCGGCGGTCGAGAAGGGCCAGAAACCCCTTTCCGCCGAACAACTTCTGGCGCTTCCGCCCATTCTGACCTCCGCCCTGGCATACCGGGTCAGCCTGTCCGACCTGCTGCTGGGCGAAGGCTCAATGCACCTGGGCCAACCGGTCGAAGGCACCACGATCAGCCTGCACTACCTTCGTGAGCTGGTGACCGCGAGCCCGTTCCGCCGATCCTTTCTCGACTTCGACGAGCAAGAACCGCCCGCCGAAGTCGGTGCCGCGCAAGCCGCCGCCGCCAAGATGCGCGAGATCGTGCGCGCCAACCTTGGCGACGTCGACATCCGCGCCCTCGCCCGGGCAGAAACCGGAGCCGGGGACGCGGAAGCCAAGCTCGCCCGCAAGCTTGGCGTCCCCGAAATCGTGGTCATCGCCGCGGCCGCCAGCATGTGGGGCCACTCGATGACCGAGGAGCGCGAGGCACAACTGAACCCCGAGGAGGGCGACCCGCCGAAACCCTCGACGGTCAGCCGCCGCCTCACCACCGCCATCACCCACAAACTCGACGAAGCCACCAAGGCGGCCGAGGCCAAAGCGGCGATCGCCGCGGCGACCAGCTCCGTGACCGCCGAATTCCCGCTCGTCCAGCTCGACGGCCCCCGCCGCAAGCCGACCGAGGTGGCAAGCGAATCCCTGCGAGAGCGGTACATGCGCACGCTCCCACTGCAGCGAACGGCGCAATACCACCAGCCAGACAACAACTACCAGCCCCCGCCGGAAACCCAGGCCGAGCCGGAGCACGCTCAGCCGGAGCATGCTCAGCCGGAGCATGCTCAGCCGGAGTATGCGGAGGCGGAGTACGACGAGCCCGAGTACTTGGA
>DASUXL010000118.1:0-10760 GCA_036377915.1 Candidatus Limnocylindrales bacterium | reverse complement strand
GGGTGGCGGGATGAGCCAGCCGCCGCACACCCCAAAATCCGGCAATTTGCCAGGCAATCGTCCCCTCGACGGCCACTCAAGAGGACGATTGCCTGGCAAATTGCCGGATCTTCAGCGGCGGCATCGGATTCTCGGGGCTGGGTTCGTGGTGCTGCTGACCGCGCTGCTTACGCTGTCGGTGCTGGTGTACCGCAAGGCGTTCACCGACGTCGACATGGTCACGCTGCACGCCGACCACACCGGGATGCAGCTGTCGCGGGGCGCCGAGGTGAAGCTGCGCGGTGTGATCGTGGGGGAGGTCCGCTCGATCCGCGCCGACGGGCAGAAGGCGATCCTGGAGCTGGCGCTGGATCCGGTGCAGCGCAAGCTGATCCCGGCCGATGTTAGCGCGCGGCTGCTGCCCAAGACGCTGTTCGGCGAGCGGTACGTGGCGCTGCAGGGCGGCAACGAAGGACCGCCGATCCAGGACGGTGCCGTGATCGAGCAGGATCGCACCACCGCCGCGATCGAGCTGGAGCGGGTGCTCGACAACGCGCTGCCGCTGCTCCAGGCGATCAAGCCGGACAAGCTCGCCGCCGTGCTCGGCGCGCTCGCGTACGGGCTGGAGGGCCGTGGTGCCCGGCTGGGCCAGGACCTGGTGGATCTCAACGCGTACCTGGGCGAGCTCAACGAGCGGATGCCGGTGATCGCGGAGGATGTGCGCCACCTCGTGGAGGTGCTCGACATCTACGACGCGGCGGCCCCGGATCTGCTGGCGCTGCTGCGCGACGCGACGGTCACCATGACGACGGTGGCGCGGCAGCGGGCCGAGCTGGCGAACTTCCTCAACCACACCACCGGTCTGGCGCAGGAGGCGGCGGACTTCGTCGACCGCTACGACGACCGGATCATCCAGGTGGGCCGGGTCAGCCGGCCGGTGCTGGAGCTGCTTGCCACCTACGCGCCGGAGTACCCGTGCCTGCTGCGCGGGGTCGTGGCCTTGCAACCGCGGGCGGAGAAGGTGTTCGAGTCCGGCCGCATGCACATCAGCCTGGAGGCGACCAAGGACGGCGGCAAGTACCAGGCCAACCGGGACGAGCCGGTCTACGGTGCGCGCAACGGCCCCAACTGTCGCGGTCTTCCCGATCCGCACGTGCCGGCGGGCGAGGTACCCATAAATGATGGCTACGACTACGGGAGCGAACGGAATCTGTTGCGCCCCTTGGTCGGCACCGCCATGGGTGTGCCCGCCGAGCGGGTGGGCGACCTGTCCCTGCTGCTGTGGGGTCCCCTGCTGCGCGGCACGGTGGTGAACGTGGAATGAAGGGCTCGCTGTGGAAATTCCTGACTTTCGCCGCGGTTACCGTGGTGCTCACCGCCGCACTGGCGCAAACCCTTGGCTCACTTGGATTCGGCGGCACCTCATACCGTGCCCGCTTCTCGGACGTGGCCGGGGTGCTGCCGGGTGACGACGTGCGTATCGCCGGGGTCAAGGTTGGCCGGGTCAAGCAGGTCCGGCTGGTCGGCACGGTGGCCGAGCTCGAGTTCACCGTCGACGAGTCGATCGCGCTGCCGTCCACCACCCGGGCGAAGATCCGGTACCGGAACCTGGTGGGCCAGCGCTACCTCGCCCTGCTCGAGGGCCCGGCGGCCGGGACCCTGGCGCGGGGAGGGTTGATCCCGCTGGCCCAGACCTCGCCCGCGCTGGACCTGACCGCTCTGTTCAACGGGTTCCGGCCGCTGCTGTCCGGGCTGGAGCCGGACCAGGTCAACCGGTTCGCGTACGAGATAATCCAGGTGCTGCAAGGGGAGCGGGGCACGATGGCGGACCTGTTGCGCCGCACCGCTTCCCTGACCACGACCCTGGCCGACCGGGACGAGGCGATCGGCCGCGTGGTGAGCAACCTGAGCGCGGTGCTGGTGAGCATCGGCGAGCGGGACGAGGAGCTGAGCCGGACCATCAAAGCGTTGCAGGAGCTGGTTTCCGGGCTCGCCGCGGACCGGCAGGCGATCGGTGACGCGCTGACCGGGATAGGTGATCTGGCGGCGGCGACGTCGTCGCTCATCGCTGACGCCAGGCCCAGCCTCGCCGCCGATATCGGCCTGCTCAACCAGCTCGCCGGGACGCTGAACCGCAACGCCGACGTCATCGACGGCACGCTGGACCGGCTTCCGGGCCGGCTGGACGCGCTGACCGGGGTGGCGTCGACCGGTTCGTGGTTCAACTTCTTCCTGTGCGACTTCGACGGCAAGGTGACGGCGGGGTCGCGGGCGGTCCAGGTTCCGACGTTCAGCTCGGGGGCGGCACGATGCAAGCCTTGAGAATCCCTAACTTAAGGAAGCATCCGGTCGCGGTGGGCGCCCTCGGGCTGTTCGTCCTCGCGGCGGTCCTGCTGGCATCGTTCAATCTGGACGCTTTGAGCGGCGGGTCTGTGCACACGGCGGCGTTCCGGGACGCGAGCGGTCTCGCGCCCGGCAACGAGGTGCGCATCGCCGGGGTCAAGGTGGGCAAGGTGACCGCGGTCGCGCTCAACCGGGACCGGGTACGCGTCACCTTCAAGGTGTCCGAGCCGCTGGGCGACCAGACCTCGGCGACGATCCGGATCAAGACGGTGCTGGGCCAGAAGTACCTCGGCCTGGAACCGGCCGGGTCATCCCCGTTGAAGGCCGAGATTCCGTTGGAGCGCACCGCTTCCCCGTTCGACGTGATGCAGGCGGTCACCGGGCTTGCCGGCACCGTGCAGCGCATCGACACCGGGCAGCTGGCCCGGGCGTTCGACGTACTGTCGGAGGCGTTCGCGGACACGCCCGCGAGCGTGAAGGCGTCGCTGGACGGGCTGTCGCGGCTGTCGCAGACGATCTCAAGCCGGGACGCGGAGCTGCGCGAGCTGCTGGTGCGGGCCAACAAGGTGACGAGCGTGCTGGCCGCGCGCGATGACGAGTTCGCCAAGCTGGTGACCGACGGCAACCTGCTCCTGACCGAGGTGGCCAAGCGCCGCGACGCCATCCACAAGCTGCTTGAGGCGACGGCCACGCTGTCGGACCAGCTGATCGGCCTGGTCCAGGAGAACCGGCAGCAGCTGCAGCCGGCGCTGCGGCAGCTGCGCGAGGTCGTGGCGCTGTTGCAGCGCAACCGCGACCAGCTCACGAACACACTCAAGAGCCTGGCGCCGTTCCTGAAGGCGTTCGCCAACGTGACCGGCAACGGCCGCTGGTTCGACTCCTATGTGGACGGTCTGCTGCAAGCCTACGCGCCGGGGGGACGATGACGATGACGATGACGGTGACGATGAAACGATTGGTTGCGCTTGGAGCATGCCTGTCGCTCCTTTTTGTGGGTACCCCCGTGCAGGCGGCCGGCAGCACGATGAGTGCCGACTTCACGGCCGCGGTCGGGGTGCACCCCGGCTCGGACGTCCGGGTCCTCGGCGTCAAGGTGGGCCAGGTGACGCAGGTCGTCCCGATGGGCGGCAAGGTGCGCGTGTACCTGCGCTACGACAACTTCCTCCCGCAGGACGTCAGCGCGATCATCGTGCCGCCAAGCATCGTCAGCGACCGGTACATCCAGCTGCACCCGCCGTTCACCGGTGGGCCGGTGCTGCCCGACCGCGCCCACATCACCCGCACGGGTGTCCCGCTGGAGCTCGACGACGTGTACCGCGCGCTCGACGAGCTCAACCGCGACCTCGGCCCGCAGGGCGCCAACCGCGACGGCGCGCTGTCGCGGCTGATCGCCACGGGCCGCGCCAACCTGGAAGGCAACGGCGACGAGCTGCACGCCACCCTTGACGGGGCGTCGAAGGCGTTGTCCACCTTGGCAAGCGGGCGGCAGGACCTGTTCTCCACGGTGTCGAATCTGCAACAGTTCACGTCGATGCTCGCCCGTAACGACGAGCAGGTCCGCGCGTTTAACAGGACGCTGTCATCGGTAGCTCAGCAACTTGCCAGCGATGCCGGTGAGCTGGAGCTGGCCCTGCGAAAGCTGTCGCAGGCGCTTGCCGAGGTGGCCTCGTTCGTGCGCGAGAACCGCGCGCAGCTGGCCGGCAACGTCGAGGCGCTCGTGGACATCACGAACGTGCTTGTGCGCCAGCAGCAGGCGATGATCGACGTCCTGGACATCGCCCCGCTGGCCCTGTCCAACCTGAGCCTGGCGTACAACCCGCTGTCCGGCACCACCGACACGCGCAACAACGCGACCGGTCCGCACAACGCGGCGGCCTACATATGCAGCCTCATGGTGAACATCCTGCCCGCGCCCGAAGTGCCCCAGCAGTGCTTCGACCTGGCGAAGGAACTGGCGAAGGTGGTGCAGCCGTGAGGCCCTGGACGGGACGTGGGTCACTTGGCGGAGTGATCCACGTCCCTCTCATGATAGTCCCGCTGGTCCTGCTGGTCCTGCTTGCCACCGGATGCACCGCGCCGGGCGGCAAAGGCTTCACCGTCACCGCCGAGTTCACCGACGTGCTCGACCTCGTCCCCGGCGCGAGCGTGAAAGTGAACGACGTTTCGGTGGGAAGCGTCGAGGAGATCTCGCTCAAGGGCTGGACAGCGGTGGTGCGCCTGAGCGTCGGCGAGGCGGTGTCGCTGCCGGACAACGCGACCGCCGCGATCCGCCAGACGAGCCTGCTGGGGGAGAAGTTCGTGGCGCTGGCGGCCCCGCCGGGGGAGCAGGCGCTGGGGCGGCTGTCCGGCGGTGACCTGATCCCGTTGAGCCGTACCAAGCGCTCCGCCGAGGTGGAGGAGGTGCTCGCCGCGCTGGGCATGGTGCTCGGCGGCGGGGGCCTGGGCAACCTGAAGACCATCAACACCGAGGTGGTCGCGGCACTGGCCGGCCGGGAGGAAGAGGCGCGCGCCGCACTGTCCAATCTGGATGAGTTCGTCGCCGGGCTGGACGGCCAGAAGGCCGAGATCGTGCGCGCCATCGACGCGCTCGACCGGCTCTCAGGTCGCCTGGCCGAGCAGCGTCAGGTCATCGGGGACGCGGTGGCGGCGCTCGACCCGGGGCTGAGCGTGCTGGCGCAGCAGCGGGAGCAACTGACGGCGGCTTTGACCGCTCTGAACTCGCTCAGCGGGGTGGGTACCCCCCTGATAATCCAAAGTCGCGAAGACGTGCTGGCGAACTTGCGGGCGCTGCAACCAACGCTCGAACAGCTGGTCAAGGCGGGCGACGATCTGCCCAAGGCACTCGACTTCATGCTCACCTTCCCGTTCCCGCCCAACGTGACCCGCGCGATCAACGGCGACCGGGTGAACCTGCACGCCACCGTGGATCTGGACGCGGCGGTGTTCCTGGCGCAGAGCCTGATCGCGCCGCCGGAGGAGAACCAGCCGCTCGTGCCCGGCCTGCCCAACCTCCCACTGCCACCCCTGCCAGGGATCCCGAACCTGCCGTTGCCTCTGCCGACGCTTCCGCTGCCGTCGTTGCCGCCCTTGCCGCCCTTGCCTTTGCCGACTCCCTCGCTTCCACTGACCCTTCCCTCACTCCCACTGCCTATTCCTACGCTGCCTATTTGGTACCTGCTGGCGGGAGGGCTGCGTCCATGAGGCTCAAATTGCTGGTGTTCACCGTGGTCAGCGTGCTCGGCATCGCCTATGTCGGGGTGCGCTATCTCGGGTGGCGCGACGACCTGTTCGGCGGGGCGTATGTGGTGCACGCCGATTTCGCCGAGGCCGGTGGGATCTTCGTCAACGCACCCGTGGCGTACCGTGGCGTCCCGGTGGGCAAGGTGACCGCGGTTTCCTTGCACGGCAAGGGAGTACGGGTCGACCTTCAGATCGACGGCGGCACAGCGGTTCCCGCATCGACATCGGCCGTCGTGGCGCTGCGCAGCGCCGTGGGCGAGCAGTACGTCGACCTGCGACCGTCCACGGCGGACGGTCCGTTCCTGCGGGCGGGCGGCGTCATCCCGGTGGAGCGCACTTCCACACCGCTGCCGGTGGAGACGCTGCTGACGAACCTGAACGCTCTGGTCGAGTCGGTGGACGCGACGGATCTCGGCGTGCTGCTGGACGAGCTGGGTACCGGGTTCCAGGGCAACGAGACCGCGATCCGTGCGCTGCTGGACGCCAGCAACGCGCTGCTGGCCGACGCGCTCAAATACCTGCCGCAGACCACCGCGCTCATCGAGGACGGCCGCAAAGTCCTTGCCACGCAGGCGGAGTCGGGCCAGGCCATCCGGGCCTGGGCGGCCGGGCTGGCGCGGCTGGCCGAGTCCCTGCGCAAGGCCGACGGCGACCTGCGCACGCTGCTGGACAACGGGCCGCCGGCCGCGACCGAGCTGCGCGGCCTGCTCGCCGACATCGACCCCACCCTCGGCATGCTGCTGGGAAACCTGGTCAGCATCAACGGAATCGCCGCCCGCCGGGTCGCCGGGATCGAACAGATCCTGGTGGTGTACCCGCTCGTGGTCGCCGGCGGCTTCACCGTCGTGCCCGGGGACGGCACGGCGCACCTTGGCCTTGCCGTCAACCTCAACGATCCGCCGCCGTGCCAGTACACGCAGACCGGTCAGTCGCTGAGCTGCACGAGCCAGGAGAACGCCGCCGGTTCGGGCAGGCGGAGCACGAACTTTACTCCGCGGCCGGGCGGCCCCGAACCCACGCCCGCGCCGCTCCCGCCGGGAAGCCGGGTGAGTCCTTCGACCCCTCCAGAGCCCGGACTCCCGGCGGGACCAACCATCGCCGGTTTCGACCCGGTGACCGGGGTGGTGCTGGGCCCCGACGGGCGGCCGCTGCTGTTCGGCGGCGACGGCGGGCAGCAGTCCTTCGCCGGTGCCCAATCGTGGAAAATGCTTCTGTTCTCGGGAGTCATGTCATGAAACCCTTGCGGCTGTTGACTATTGCTGTTCTACTCGGGGCGGTCGCGGTGGCCGGGTGGTCCGGCTGGCGCTGGAGTTCGCAGAACTCGGTGGAGGCGTCCCACGCCGCCGCGGTCGCCACCGCCCGCCAGTTCACCATCGACTTCGTGTCGATCAGCGCGTCGACGGTCGACGCCGACATCCAGCGCGTGACGGACGCGGCGACGGGCGAGTTCGGTGGTGAGTATGCGCGCGGCAAGACGCAGGTGCGCGCGGCGGTGGTGGAGAACGAGGTGCAGTCCGAGGGGACCGTGCTGCGCGCCGCGCTGGTCTCCGGGGATGGCGACTCGGCCGTGGTGCTGGTCGCCGTCGACGCCAACGTGAAGAACGTGAAGGCGCCGCAGGGCCGGCCCGCGCACTACCGCATCAAGGTGGATCTGGTGAAGGAGGATGGGCGATGGCTGGTATCGCAGCTAGAGTTCGTGGGCTGAGGCTGGGCGGCTTGAAGGCGCTCGCCCTGCCGCTGGTGGCGCTGCTGGTGCTTGCCGGTTTCGCCGCCTACGCCTGGCTGGCGTCGCAGCGCGCCGACGACCGGGCCGCCGCGTCCCGCGAGTCCGTCGCCGCCGCGACCGCCGCCGCGCGGGCGATATTCTCCTATGACCACAAGGGTTTCGACGCGGCGGTCAACAACGGCAAGTCGTTCACGGCCGGTGAGTTCACCAAGGAGTACGAGCAGACGACCTCGGCGCTGCGCGAGGCGGTGCTCAGCGAGCAGGCCGTGGTGCGCGCCGAGGTCTCCGCCGCCGGGGTCGTCACCGCCGAACCCGACCGGGTCGAAGTCCTGTTGTATGTCAACCAGTTCCGCAAAAATGTCAACATCCAGGGCGAGAAGATGGACCAGAACCGGGTCGTGCTCACGATGGCCCGCACCGCGCAGGGCTGGAAGGTGATGGGGGCCGCGGCAATCTGAGTCACCGGCTATCCTGGCCGCACATCACACGCGGGGGTGCAAAGTGGACAGTGTCGGCAGTCACGATGCGAGCAGTCAGGACGCGGGCAGTCTGGACGCGGGCGGTCTGGACGCGGGCGGTCATGATGCGGGCAGTCTGGACGCGGGCGGTCACGAGGTGGGCAGTGTCGGCCGGCGGCAGCTGCTGCGCCGCGCGGGTGCGTTGGCAGCCGGAGCAGGTGTCGCCGGAGCCGGTGTCGCCGGTGCGCTGACCGCCTCGCCGGCCGCTGCCGTCGCGGCCGCGGCGGCGATTACCGCATCCGAGTTCAACGTCAAGGACTATGGCGCGGTCGGTGACGGCGTTGCCGACGACACCGGTGCCTTCCAGGCCGCCGTCAACGCGGCCGCCGCCGCCGGGGGCGGGATCGTCCGCGTCCCGGCCGGTGTCTACAAGCGAGGCGGGCCGACGATCGACGTGCGCGGCAACGTCCGCATCGTCGGAGCCGGCACCGGAGCGACAACGATCCTGGATCAGAGCACCGCCGCCGGCAGCTTTGTCTGCTTCAACTTCCAGGGCACCCGGGGCAACCCGATCGCCCTGACCCAGGACGCGGTGCGGCATCAGGATGTCCTCAAGGTGCCGGTCGCGAGTCTGGCCGGGCTGCGCCTCAACGACCGCCTGCTGCTGCAGTCGGACGCGCCGAGCAACCCGGCCCGCCCCGAGGCGACCATCGGCGAGTTCGTCAAGGTGCAGTGGATCCACGGCCCGAGCGACTCCATCGGCGTGTGGGGCCAGTTCCGCGACACGTACCGCACCGCCGACGCGGCCGCGGTGTGCAGGGTGACGCCGGTCGTCGGGGTGGGTGTGGCCGACCTGACCATCACCCGGGACGCGGACGACAGGTACCACAAGATGTGGTTCATCAAGGTGGAGGATGCCGAGGATGTCGACGTCCGCAACGTGGTGACCCGGGGCTGCGGCGCGAGCAGCCTGATTATGATCAACGTGTTCGGCGCCACCGTCAACGGCTTGCACTGCTACGACCAGCCTGACTGGATCGACTCGCGGTACGACCCCGAGCTGCGTTACGGGTACGGCGTCACGGTCAGCTGCGCCAGCGAGGCGATCGCCATCACCGGGTGCCGCTTCACCCGGATGCGGCACGGCTTCACCACCACCGGCATCCCGACCCTGCACGGGCGCCCGCGCAACATCGTGGTGTCCGGCTGCGTGGCGACCCAGTGCACCTCGGGGTCGTTCGACACCCACGAGGAGGCCGAGGATGTCTCGTTCGTGGGCTGTCACGTGAGCAACGCCACCCACGCCGCGTACCAGCTGCGCGGCCGCAACTGCCGGGTGGTCAACTCCACGGCCAGCTACTGCGCCGATGGCGTCTGGCTCGGCCGCACCGCGATCGGCGGCGAGGTCAAGGGCTGTACCTTCCGCAACCTCGGCGGCCCGTTCACCGGCAACGGCGGCAACGGCCCGGTCACCATGGCCGCGCGCGGTTACGGGGTGTATCTGGATTCCCCGGAGAACGTCCTGGTGGAAGGCAACACCTTCGCCGACCTGTTGCGGGCCGGGGTTCTCATCTCCGGCAACGACACCGGCAAGTGCCAGCGGGTGCGGATCGCCGGCAACGAGATCCACAATCCGGGCCGCGCCGGTGACGCGTTCGGCGTCTACATCGCGGCGTCCGTGACGACCGTCAGCGACCTGAGCATCGAGCGTAACCGGTTCCAGGCCTACGGTTCGGCCCTGTCCGATCCGGACTCGGTCGGGACGATCAGCTCGGCGGTGCGCGTGGACACCCCCGCCGCCGGCATCACCCGGATGTCGGTAATGGACAACAGCCTGGCCAACGCGACCGAGTTGCTCGGCGGGGCGGGCCGGTCCTCGGCCGGCATCACCGTCGGGGCCCCGCTGTTCACCGACAACGCGGCGAAAGGGCTGGTGCTGCGGTCGGCCAACGGAACCTATTGGCGGGTGACCGTCTCCGATTCGGGCGCGCTGACCACCACGAACATCGGCACGGCTCGCCCGGCGCTCCCTTAACTTCTACGGAGAGTAACCTTTCGCGCGCGGATCGTTAGATAGGCGGAGATCGCAGATCTCCCAAACGATTCCGCAAGAGAGGCAAACATGAAAAAACCTGGGACTAGAGCCCGCGTGCTCGGCGCCGTCGTCGGCACCGTGGCACTGCTCCTCACCTCCACCCCCGCCTGGGCCGGGCCCTTCGTTTCCCTGGTGGGCAGCCAGTTCGAGATAGATGTCAACGCCAACCTGAAAGTCGACGGCGACAAGCCGACGCTGACCCTCGACTGGGCCAACGTCTCCGAGATCCGCAAAGACGACATGGCGTCCGGGGCCAATGACAACTCGTTCGGCCAGGGGGCCAAGGAGAACACGGCGGTACCCACCGTCGTCACCGGCTCCATCCCACCCAACAAGAGCGATCTGAAAACCTTTGGGGTGTACCAGGAGGGCAGCACCTCCGAAGGTTTCCTCAACCTGTTCTGGTCACGCGTCCAGGATCCCAGCGGCACCACCAACATGGACTTCGAGTTCAACCAGAGCCAAACCCTGTCGGCCAACGGGGTCACGCCGGTGCGCACCGCGGGCGACCTGCTCATCACCTACGACCTGAGCAGGGGCGGCAACCACCCGGAGCTGTCGCTGCGCACCTGGACCGGCTCGGTGTGGGGCCAGCCGCAGAACCTGACCGGCAGCGGCACCGCCACCGGCTCCATCAACACGACCACCATCCCGGCGGGCGAAAGCGACGGGCTCGGAGCGCAGGACCCGCGCACCTTCGGCGAGGCGCAGATCTCGCTGGCCGAGATCTTCGAGGACCCTGACACGTGCGAGTCGTTCGGCTCGGCCTACCTGAAGAGCCGCTCGTCGGACTCGTTCAACTCCGAGCTGAAGGACTTCATCGCGCCGGTCAGCGTGAACATCAGCAACTGCGGCACGATCCGGATCATCAAGACGGACGACGCGCAGACTCCTCTGGAAGGGGCCACCTTCAGCCTGT
>DASUXL010000117.1:0-15390 GCA_036377915.1 Candidatus Limnocylindrales bacterium | reverse complement strand
CATCCTGCTGCAGCGCTCGCCCTCCGACTCCGGGCTTTGGCCGCTCATGGGCACCCGGGTCTCCTCCGTGCTCCTGCTGGCCATACTGGTTGCGGTGCAACGGCTTGCGCTGCGCCCGGCGGCCGCGGCAGGCTGGTGGCTGGCCGGACTCGGCGCCGGCATCGCGCTGGCCGATCTGCTGTTCCTGCTCGCCACCCGCAGCGGCATGCTCTCCCTCGTCGCCGTGGTCACCTCGCTCTATCCCGCGGTGACGGTCACGCTCGCCGCCCTGCTCCTGCACGAGCGGATCACCCGAACACAGCTCGCCGGCCTGGTGGCCGCAGGCGTGAGCGTCGCACTGATCGCGTCGGGATAGGTTTCCGGCCCGCGGTGTCGCGCCGGGTGTTGGAGCGAGAGCCGGGTGCTGGGCGTGATCGGTGTCGCGCCGGGTGTTGGAGCGAGAGCCGGGTGCTGGGCGTGATCGGTGTCGCGCCGGGTGTTGGAGCGAGATCGGTGGCGCGCTCGGGGTAGATCACAAGCCCGCGACCTGGAGCGGCCTGCACCGAGCGCGCCAAGGATCACGCCTCAACACCGGGCGCGACAAGGATCTCCAACATCCACCGCGGCACGGATCTCCACCAGCGGCACGCCTGCGCGGAAGTGGGCGCGTTGCGCCAACGGGTGAAGAGCAGAGGGGCCGCGTGTGCACGTATGCCCAGGCGGATCGGGGATCCGGGATCGGGATCAGGTCGCTGTTAGCGGGGCGGCTCCGAAGGAGACGGAGAAGCGCTTACACCAGATGGTGACGCTCTTGAACCGGGTGACGTCGGTGCCGGGCGGCACGTCATAGACGTGCAGGCCGTGGGTGCCCTTGAGCCTGCCCAGCTCCACCCACTTGCCGTCGTCGAACACGTCCCATCCCGCTCTGCCCTCGATGACAGGCTGGTCGGTCAGCCATACCCGCAGGTCTGGGCCGTCCGATGTGGATAACTCGCGCAGGATCACCTGGTACTTCCCGTCCGGCAGCCGCACCAGTTCGACCTTGCCCGAGGTGGTGTGCTCGTGCGACACCAGGGCACCGGAGGCGATCACGGTCGAGGAGGCCGGCGGGGTATCGATGATGGTCCTGGAGGTGAAGAGCTTCCACGGCTGGTACCAGTGGAGCCCGGACGCCATGAGCGCCAGGGCGACGATTGCGCCCCCGATTATCACCCTCCTTCGCATGCGAAGAGACTATGCCCCGGCGCCTCGCACCCCAATGGTTTCGTAAGACCCCCGTAATGATCAGCAAAGTAGGCTTCTCGTATGGGTGCAAGCGTCCTGGTCGTCGACGACGACCCGACGGTCAGCGATGTCGTCCGGCGCTACCTCGAACACGCAGGCTACCGGGTCACGCTCGCCGCGGACGGCGAGACGGCGCTGGCCGAGCATGCCCGGGTCCGCCCCGATCTGGTCATTTTGGACCTGATGCTGCCCGGTGTGGACGGCTTGGAGGTGTGCCGCCGGATCCGGCAGCGGGCTGACGCGGTACCCATAATCATGTTGACCGCGCTCGGTGAGGAGGTCGATCGGATCGCCGGGTTGCAGCTCGGCGCCGACGACTACGTGACCAAGCCGTTCTCCCCGCGCGAACTGGTGCTGCGCGCCCAGTCCGTGCTGCGGCGCACGCAGCCGGCGCAGATCCCGGCCCCGATCGTGGACGGCGATCTGGAGGTGGAGCCTGCGCGGCGGGCCGCGCGGCTGGGCGGGCAGGAGCTGGCGCTGACGGTCCGCGAGTTCGACCTGCTGGTCTATCTCATGTCGCATCCGGGGGTGGCGCTCAAGCGGGCCGATCTGCTGACCGCGGTGTGGGGGTGGACGTTCGGCGACCAGTCGACGGTGACCGTGCACGTCCGGCGGCTGCGGGAGAAGATTGAGCGGGATCCGGCCAACCCCAAGCGGATCCAGACGGTCTGGGGAGTGGGCTACCGCTATGGTTCGTGACGTCGCGATCATCCTGGCGCTGACGCTGGCCGGGGCTCTCGTCGTGTGCGCGGTCGGGGCGCTCGTGCTGCGCCTGCTGCATCGCCGCTCGATCACGCTGAACATCCTTGTGCTGCAAGCGATGACGGTGCTCGCGGTGCTCGCCGGGATCCTGGCGGTGGCGGCGATGATGCTGTTCAACGAGCACGACCTCAAGGTGGTACTGATCGTGGTGCCGCTGGCCGGGTTCGTGGGTCTTGCCACCGCGTGGTGGGCGGGCAAGCGCCTGACCCGCGAAGCGATGTGGGCGCAGGACGCGCGGGAAAAGGAGCGCCAGGTGGTCGCCTGGGTCTCGCATGACCTGCGCACGCCGCTGGCGGGCATGCGGGCGATGGCCGAGGCGCTGGAGGACGGAGTGGTCAGCGACCCGGCGACGGTCGCCGAGTACCACGGCCGGATGCGGGCTGAGACCGACCGCATGGCCTCCCTCGTCGACGACCTGTTCGAGCTGTCCCGCATCAACTCCGGGGCAATGCGGCTTAGCCTGACCCCGGTGGCGCTCGGCGACGTGGTCTCGGACGCGGTCGCGGCGGCCGAACCGCTGGCGCGTTCCCGCGGGGTCGAGCTGGTCTCGACGACCAAGCATTGGCCGCAGGTGACGGCGAGCGCGCCGGAGCTTTCCCGGATCGTGGCCAACCTGCTGCTCAACGCGATCCGCTACACGCCGCCGGACGGGATGGTCACGGTGACGGCGGGCCGCAACGGCCACGGCGGCTGGCTTGCCGTCGCCGACACCTGCGGCGGGATCGCCGAATCCGACCTGCCAAGGGTTTTCGACGTGGCGTTCCGCGGCGCGAAGGCGAGGACCCCCGGCGAGGGCGGGGGCGGGCTTGGCCTGGCGATCGTGCGCGGGCTGGTCGACGCGCACGGCGGGGACGTGATGGTGGAGAACATCGCGGGGGGATGCCGCTTTATGGTGACGCTGCCTCAGCAGATCAGGTAGGCACCCGCGGCTCGGGCGGCCCGGTCGGCGTCGCCGATCCGGATCGCCTCTACCAGATCGGAATGGTCCACATAGGACGCTGGGCTCATGTCGTCGCCGACGACGCCGCGCAGGCTCGCCACGAGCGCGCCGTGGAACGAGGCGTAAAGCTCGGCGAGCATGCCGTTGTGGGCCGCCTCGACGATCGCCATGTGCAGGGCGGCGTCGGCCTCGACGAACGCCGGCGGATAGCCGACGACCCAGGCCGCCTCGCGGGCGGCCAGGGCGACGTCAAGGTTCTCCATGTCCTCGACGGTCCGCCGCGACGCGGCCAGCCGGGCCGCCTCGACCTCGAAGGCCCGCCGCACCTCGATCGTCTCGGCCTGCTCGGCCGCCTCCAGGCGCCGGGCCACATAGCCGGTCAGCTCATAGCGGGCGGTCACGTAGGTCCCCGACCCCTGGCGCCGTTCGAGCACGCCCGAGTGCACGAGGGCGCGCACCGCCTCGCGGATGGTGTTGCGTCCCACACCGAGCGCCGCCACCAGGTCGGGCTCGGTCGGGATGCGCGTGCCCACGGGCCACTCACCCGAGCTGATCTGGGCTTTGAGCTGCTCGATCACCTGGGGGACGAGCGCTGAGCGGGTCGGCGATCGAAGTGTCACGCTAAGACCTTAGTTGAGGGTGTCACGCATTACATCGGAGCACAAAATTCGTCCCATGATTTTAGGATAATTCGGTGACCCCCGCAGCCGTCGCCATCCCCACCCGCCGAGAAGCCGCATGGCTGGTCATCGCCGCCATCCTGCTCGTCGCGGTAAACCTGCGCGCCGCCATCACCAGCCTCGGCGCGCTGCTCCCCGAAGTCGTCGACGGCCTGCACCTGACCGCCACCGCCGCCGGGCTCATCACCACCCTGCCCGCGCTCAGCTTCGCCGCCTTCGGCACCATCACCCCCGCGCTGACCCGGCGCTTCCCCATGCCGGCGATCCTCATGGGCGCGATGCTCATCCTCGGCCTCGGCCAGGCAGCGCGCGCCCTGACCGACTCCGCGGTGGCCTTCGTGATCACGAGCGCGCTGGCGCTTGCCGGAATCGCGGTTGGCAACGTGCTCCTGCCGGCCGTGGTGCGGCAGGCATTCCCGCAGCGCAGCGGCCTGCTCACGGGCGTGTACACGATGACGCTCATCGCGGGGACGGCGGTCGCCAGCGCGGCGGCGGTTCCCATCGCCCACGCCTTCGGGAGCTGGCGGGTGGGGCTTGGCGCCTGGGCGGCACTCGCGTTCGTCGCAATCCTTCCGTGGTTCGGGCGCTCTTTTGTTGGTACCCAGCAAAAAGCCGCCAGATTCCCGGTGGCGAAAAGCAAGCTTGCCTGGGCCATGGCCATCTACTTTGGACTACAGGCGCTCAGCGGCTACGCCACCATGGGATGGATAGCCCAGATGTTCCGCGACGCCGGGTTCACGCCCCAGGCGGCGGGCCTGCTGCTCGCCGGGGTTCCGTTCCTCGGCATGCCCTTCGCGCTGCTGATGCCCGCCATCGCCGCCCGCTTGACCAACCCGAAAGCGTTGGTGCTCATCCTGTCCGCCGCGATGATCGCCTCGTATCTGGGTCTGGCCTTCTCCCCACACAACGGGGCCGTGCTGTGGGTGGCGCTGCTCGCGCTCGGCCAGGCCGCCTTCCCGTTCGCGCTCGCGCTCATCGGCATGCGAGCACGAACGGCACGCGGAATCGTTGCCCTGTCGACGTTCTCGCAGAGCATCGGGTACCTCATCGCGGCGCTCGGCCCGCTCGTCGTGGGCGTGCTCTACGAGTTCACCGGCGGGTGGACGCTGCCACTCGGTTTCCTGCTCGCCGCCGCCGTCGGGCAAGCCGTTGCGGGCCTTGCCGTTGCGCGCCCGAGGTACCTCGAGGACGAGCTTGAGGCACTTGAGGCGAAGGCGTAGGGCTCAGAACTTGCCGGCCGCGCTCTGGGCGACCGAGACGAGCTGCTCCTTGTCATCGGGGTTGCCGTGAACGAAGACGACCACCGCTTTGCCGCCCACCGTCTTGTATCCGGCGACCGTGCCGACACCGTCGCTGACCCCGAAGGCGCCCGCCTCGCCAAGCCCGGTAACGGCTTCACCCTTGGCACCGCTGAGGGCCGCGGCGACGTTCGCCTGCGCCGTCCCGCTCTGCGGCCCGACGGAGAAGCCGACGGTGAGGAAGAGCTCGCCGCCGTCAAGCACATCGCACGAGTGGGTGGCGACATTTCCGGCGCCGCTGACCGGGTCCTTCTCCTCAAGCTTGAGGTCACTGACCTTGAACAGCGTCGGAAGCAGGGCCTCGTCCACCAGTGGGCACGCGGCATCGAGCGAGGCTGCCGGGGACGTCGCAGCGGTGGGCGCCCCGGCACTCTGCTGGGCGACCGGATCCTCGATGACCGGATCCTCTCCACCGCAAGCGCCGAGAGCCAGTGCGAACGCGGCCGCCACGCCTACGGCGGCGGCATGTCTTGATTTGATCATGGGATGCAGCCAACCACCGGCCGCACGACCCGGTCCAAGACCATTCGGCTGATCGGCGATATCCGGACGGGTATCGGAGCAGATCAGAGTGGGTGTGGCGAGCCGAAGGCAGAGGCGGGGATCACACCGGCACGGCGGCCAGATCGGCTCGGGCCGTGCATATGGTCGTTGTGTGGATCTCTTTCGGCACCTTCGCTACTTCGTGATGGTCGCCGAAGAGCTGCACTTCGGCCGGGCCGCCGAGGTGCTCGGCATCGCCCAGCCGCCGCTGAGCCAATCGATCCAGCGGCTGGAGCGGGAGCTGGGCGTCGAGCTGTTCGACCGGTCGCGCCGCCAGGTCGACCTCACCCCCGCCGGGCAGCTGCTGCTCGACGAGGCGCGGGCGCTGCTCGCCGGCGAGGAGCGGATGCGGGCGCTGATGCGCATGGTCCGGGAAGGCACATTGGGTACCCTTCGGGCCGGCGTGCCGTCGGACACCCCCGCGGTGACCCTGCAAGCGTTGCTGCGCCGCCTGGCCGACCAGGTGCCCGGGCTCGAAGTCGACCTGCAGGAGCTGGACACCGGCGAACAACTGCGCATGCTCGCCGACGGGCGGCTCGACGTCGGCCTTGTCCACCACCCCGTCGACGCCCCGGACCTGAACTTCGGGCGCGCCGTGCACGTGCGGCTCGGCGTCGTGCTGCCGCGGGTGTCGCCGCTCGCGGCGGTGGACGAGCTCGACCTGGCCGACATCGCCGGGCACGACCTCGTCCTGGCCCCACGCGCCACCGCGCCGGGCTGGCACGACCATGTCCTCGACGTTTGCCGGCGGCACGGGTTCGATCCGGTACAGATCAGGCACGCCCACAATCTCGAATTCCTGCTCGGGCTGGTGCTCGCCGGCCGGGGCGTGGCGTTCGAACCGGAGAACGCCACGCGCCGCGAACCGCGCGTGGTCTGGCGCCCGATCGCCGGCCATCCGTTGTCCAGAACGGTCTCCGCGGCGTGGCCGGCGCAGTCGCCGCACCCCGCGGCGGAGCGGTTCGCCGAGATCGCCGCCGACACGCTGGGCCAGGCTTAGACGCTCGGCCAGGCCTAGGAGATGCGCTGCTTCCAGACGGTGCCGTCGATCAGCCACGCCTCACCGTCACGGCGCTTCACCATGACCATCGCGACCCGCCCCTCATTGGTACCCACGCACAGCTGCATGCCGTCGGAGACCGGCACATAGTCCGTCTTGCCTTGCGCGTCAAGGGAACTCACACAGTCGCGCATGGACGGTGCCCGGGTCTTGTCGGCCCAGACGAATACGCCGAACGGGCTCGACACCTCCGAACCGGCCCACATGAACAGGTCGGTCCCCTGACCCATCTCCCGCTTCGGGCCGGCCGCCAGATCGAAGTCGACCTGCATGTTCGGCTCGACGCGGATCTCGGTCGGGCCCCAAAGCACCGCCCTGTCGAGCACGACCGGATTGCCGCCCGGCGGGGTGTAGATGTCCTCCGGGGACGGCCCGAACCACTTCTGGCTCACCATGAACGCGGCGAGGCCGAGCAGGGAGATGACCATCGTGCCGATGGCCACGATGATCGCGGAGGTCTTCTGCCAGAACGGTGCCGTCTGGGCATGCTGGGGCGCGTGCACGCCAGTCATTTAAGGCTTTCACGCACCGCTTGTCGATACCTGAGCCGAGTTCCACACACCGTTGAAGCTTGCGGTCGCGTCCCCGCGCAGCTTCGTGGTGCGGTCCACGAACAGGTTGAAGTTGCCAGGCGAGCCGGGCATGTACGGAGTCGTGCCGGTCTGGTAACGCACCAACTCCGCCTCCAGGCTGTTCGCCAGCGTCATCGCGCTCAGCGCCGAATCCTGGTACCGGTAAAGGGTTTGCAGCGAACCAGAAACCGCCGCGATGGCACCCATCGCGGCCGCCAGCCACGACCAGGCGCCCGCCGCGATGAGCACCGGGACGAGGGCGGCGCAGACCACGGTCCCCACCCCGAAGAGCCGGAAGCGTTGCATCTGCCGGGTGAAATAGGACTCCAGCTGCTTGATCTCGGCGCGGACCGCCGACTCGAAGACCACCGCCTGCTGTGCGGCCTGATCCGTGACGCGCTGCTGCGGCGGATTCCACGTCACCACCTGTTCCTGGCTGGTGGTGGTGTTCCACGGCTCGGGCGGCGGCGCCGGCTTCTCAAACGCGTTCCAGGCATGCGGCTCCGGCGGGGGCGGGGGCATGGGTGAGCGTTGCGGCAACGGCGTCGAGGTCAGGCTGGTGTCATAGGCCGAACCCGGCGGCGGCATCGATGGGGTCGCCGGCCGGGTGGGCAGCGAAGGCGGGGCCAACATGCTGTCGTAGGCCATGCCGTAGGTCTGCTGCTGATCCTGGTTGTCGACCGGAATGGGTGGCAGCGGCGGCAATGGCGTCGAACTCAGGTTGGTGTCGAACATGGAACCGGGGCTCTGTGGACCTTGAGGGTTCGTCACGACAGGCATCCTCGCATCACTTACCTCGTTCGTCACCCCGGAAGGTCGGCCCCTCCGGCTCTGGCGTCAGCCGCGGGATGGTGTGGCGCATGGCAAGAGGCACACCGCGGTCGCCTCCGCCGTGGCGGGCACGGCGGAGCGCTCAACTGGCTGTGGGCGGCGCTCGCCACGGCGAAAATCTCCTCCTGGGACCTTGCACCCGCGGCGGCACCCGCCACGGCCTAGCGCAAACGCACCGGCAGATTGCGCAGCCCGCGATCACCATCCCCGGCCGCCACTCCAGCTCACCGAGCGGCGTGGCCGCCCGCATTTGCGGGAACCGCGCCAGCAGCGCCCCGCCGCCTGCCAGCAGCGCCCCGCCGCCCGCCAGCCGCCCCGCCGCCCGCCAGCAGCGCCCCGCCCGCCAGCAGCGCCCCGCCCGCCCGCCAGCCGGGCTTGGAGCGCCTGGCGCGGGCGACGCAGCCCAGCCGCCGGGCACGCTGCCCGTGGCCCCTGCCAACCTGTACCCCGCCGCCGCTGCACCGGCCCGCCGACCCGACACGGCTATACGTCGGTCCCGGCGTCGCGGTGGCCATCTGCCCCGCCCACCAACCGTCCAAATCGACGGGAGCAGGAAGCCTGCGAGGTCTACGTCGGCAGCCGCCACCGCACCCGGGCTCCGGCCCCCGGGGCTCACGATTGCGCGGCGGAGACTCGCAATAGGTGGGGGTGGGGTGTCTCGTTCCTCCTCCGCAAAATCGCGGGAGGGGTGCCGGGGCCGGCGCCGTAGGAGCGAAGCATGCAGCGCCATCGACAGGTGCTAGCCGCGGTCATTGATGAGCGAAGATCGACTTCGTGAGTGATCCTCCCTACTGATGTTTGCTGATGCGTTGGGTGTTGGGTGTGGTATTGCCCGGCCTCGTCTGCCGGTGTGCTCCATGGCTGTAAGTCGTTGGGCTGGTTGGGTTACAGTGACCTGTGTGGCTGGGCGGGGCAGGCGCGCCAGGCGATCGAATGCGCGGGTCAGTTCGTCTGCCCAAGGCCAGGATGTGTTGATGCGTAATAGGATGCGTCGTCCGGTGTGCACGATGCGGGCGGCGGTGTGCAGCAGCCGGTACCGCAGTTTCTTCGGCTCGGCTTTGGCCAGTTCGCCGTCGAGCAGTAGCAGTTGGGTCCAGCGGGTCAGGTCGATGCCGGTCAACGCCAGTTCCAGCCATGCCTGGTTGATGGCGAACTGGCGTGACGGGAACCGGCCGAACCCCGAGTCCTTGCCGCAGCGGATTCGGTCCTCGACGCGGGCGTGGCCGCGGTGGCGGGTCTCCAGGTATTGGATGGATCCGCCACCGGCCACCGGCGCGTCGCAGGCCACGACTTGGTGGCGCCATCCTGCGATGGTGTCGAACAGATCCAGCTGGGCACCGGGGTGCGGGCGTTCCCGGCGGCAGATCAGCCGGGTGCCGGCCGGGTAGGCATCCAGAAAGCCTGGCTTGGCCGCCTCAACGAGATGGGTCAGGTCCACGACCTGGGCGCCGTCGCGCAGGTCACCGACGGCGTCGGTGGCGGGGATCCACGCGCTGGCGTGCACGATAGCCTGCCGGATGGGTTCGGTGATCGGCATCCCGACCGAGAAGAATGTGCGCATCCCCAGAGTGCGCAGGCTGCGGATGTGAGTCAGGAACGCCTTCGAGCATCCGGCGGTGTCGGCGCGGATCAGAATGTCTTGGCCGTAGCGGTGCGCGTCGGGGATCTGCGCCACCGCCGCGTCGAGCACCTCGATATGGTCTTCGGCGGTGCCCGAGCCCGCATTTCCCGGACGCAACAACCCGGACAACGCCTCACACGTGTTGTCGCAGAAGGCCACAAGCGGGTAGTAACCGTAGGTCTTCTTCCACGTAGGGGCGGTGTTCTCCTTCTCTGAGTGGCATATCACGATCGTGGCGTCGATGTCGATGACCAGACCCGGCACCGGTAGACCGGCCGCCTGCGACGTGGGTAGCCCGCCGCGGGTCTCGCACAGCTGCGCCCACGCCATCTCCCGGGCTGCGGCACGCGCCGAGGCCAACCCGGCCCGTAGCCCTCATCGATACCGGCCAGCACCCGCCATGCCGTGGCGTCCGAGGCCACCTGGCCGAACAGCTCGCTCTGGTCGCGCAGCACCGCCAGATCGGCGATCGCCTCACCACCATCGGCGAGCATCACCGCCACATCGACAGCGACCCGGCCCGGGTCATGACCGGAGTCCCGCTGCCGCAGCCCTGCCAACGCCAGGCTGAACTGGCCGGTCAACCCGGTGGCCTCAGCGAGATCGGCCAGCAGCCGGGCGCCGGCATGCCCCACGAGCCCTTTCCCACCAGCAGTAACAGTGATCTTGGGGCGTGATGCGGTAACCTTCACCTCGGGTGCCTTCCGCGACGGATGAATCTGACCTTCGACAAGCCAGATCCTTCCAGACCAGAAGGCACTTTCGCGCTGTCCAAAAAGGACAGATCTTAGAGTCCACATTGGCTGACGTAACCGCGATAGGAAGGACGCCCGTATGGCAACCCATGACCGTCCAGCCATCTGGGCACCAGACTGCGACGGCTGCCCCTTCAACCAAGCCACTCACATCGCCCATGCTGACGGCCGGGAACTCAACCTGTGTGAGTGCTGCGCCGGAGCGCATGACGAAACTGACGGCTGGACCATCACGCCGATGAACCCAGCCACCAACATCACCCAATAGGTGAACCCGCTACAACGATCTCCATGCCCACCAAACGGGAGATCAACCCAGTTCGCCCGGCACGCCCTCAGACGCGAGCAGCCGAGGTCTCAACCCGTACTGAAAGGCCGAGGCCAGGGGATGCGGGCCACGGCGTCCACGCCGCGTTCAGCCTGATACGCGGCCAGCAGGAGGTCAATCACGGCTTGGCCGAGACGGCGCGGGCGACGCAAGGCGCCAGGTCGCGCCGCTCCCGCCGGACACGCACACATGCGGGGCATGGCTGGGCGGGTCCGGCGGCATCCTGCAGCGGCATCGCCTCACCACACAGCGCGACCCGGGCGCGGATGGCCAGGGTGTCGAGGATGTGGTCGATCCGCAGGGGACTCATTCCGGCCGCCCGGCGAGCCAGGCCAGGCCGAGCAGGAACGCGCCGTACAGGAGCGGGGCCGCGACGTCGATTACCTTGTCCATCACTGCCTCCTGGCGGTGTCGGCGCGCTGCTGCTGGCTGTCGCGAGCGGCGATGCCGAGCTGGAAGGGGGACCGGCGCCGGGTTGCGCATCCACGCCAGCCCCCCAACGGCAGCTCCCACCCGGTGCTCGAGCCGGCCCGAGGTGCGAATTTCGGGCCAGGACCAAGCGTGAGCGTCCTGCACACAGAGTCATCCGATCGTGCCCAATCCCCAGCCGCCTCGATGTAGGCCAATTTGTCGGCCAAGATGAGCGTGTGGCATCCGAACCGTTCGCCGCCTTGCTGCGGCGGCTGCGGCAGGCGCGTGGCTGGTCTCAACAGCGCCTCGCCGAGGAGCTGTGCCGGGTGTCCAGTCGCCCCACCGTGACGCGGCAGGAGGTCTACCGGTGGGAGTGCGGCCGGCGCGTCCCTAAGCTGTGGCTGCCCTACCTCGCCGCGGCGCTGGAGGTCCCGCTGTCCACCTTGGAGAAGGCGGTCGCGCTGCCTGCGGTGACCACCAACCGCAAGCTTGACGAGTTGCTACCGCCGCCGCTCGACCTTCCTGTCGAACACGGACCACGCCGCGCGATCGACCGGCAGGCGGCCGACCACCTGCTCGCCCGTGCCTGCGCGCTTCGCTTCGCCGACGACGTCGTCAGCGGCAAGGACCTGATAGGCCCGGCCTTCCGCGAACTGGACGCCGCGGTGACCGTGATGAACGGCAGCAGGTTCACGGAGCGGGTCGGCAAGCAGCTGCTCACCGCCGTCGGCGAGTTGGCGCAGATCGCGGGATGGATCGCCTCCGACGCCGGGCAGCATCGGCGGGCGGAGGAGACCTACCTGCTGGGCATGTCCGCCGCGCGGGATGCGGGCGACCCGGTGCTCACCGCCCAATTGGCCATTTGCCTGGGGTACCAGTTTTCCAACACCGGCCGCGAGGCCGAAGGTGTCGAGCTGGCGGAGGCCGCGCTGCGGGAGGCCGGACCCGAGACGCCACCGCGGGCGCGTGCCCTGTTCTGGGACCGGATCGCCTGGACTCACACCAAAGCCGGTGACGCCCAGGCCGCCATGCGCGCCCTAGGCGCGGCGGCGGAAGCCTTGGCGCAGCATGAGCTCGAGGACGAGCCGCCGTGGGTGTACTGGCTGTCGGAGGACGAGCTGCGCATCATGGATGCCCGAGTGTTCACGGAGCTGGCCCGGCCCTTGCGCGCGGTGCCGATCCTCGTGGAAACCCTAGCCGCCTACGACACGGCCCACACCCGCGAGCACATGCTCTACACCTCATGGCTTGCCGTGGCTTACTGCGACGCGAACGAGCCCGAGGCGGCGGCGGAGACCGCGCTGCGGATGCTGCTCGCTTCGGCCGATCTGGGCAGCGACCGGATCCGCGAACGAACCCGGGTGGTGTTGCGCAAGCTTGAGGCGCACCAAGGCATCCCGGAGGTCGACGCCGTCACCGAGGTGGCCCGCGCGCTCGGCGTGAGCTGACGCGGCGGGTTATCAAACGTCAGCGCGAGGGGGTCTGACGACTTGCCATGGAGGTGACAGCGGGGCAAAGATACATACAGTCTTGACTGTTTTCTCAGGGGAGGCCGTGATGGGCAAGGTGTACGTCGTCGGCGTCGGCATGACCCCGTTCCGCAAGCCCGGGCGCGACGAGATCGACTATCCGGAGATGGTGCGCGAGGCCGGGGGCAGGGCGCTTGCCGACGCCGGGATTCCGTACGGCGCGGTCGAGCAGGCGGTGGTCGGGTACGTCTACGGCGACTCGACGTGCGGCCAGCGTGGCCTCTATGAGCTGGGCCTGACCGGCATCCCGATCAGCAACGTCAACAACAACTGCTCCACCGGCTCGACCGCGCTCTTCCTTGCGCGCCAACTGGTCCAGGGCGGGGTCGCGGAGTGCGTGCTGGCTTTGGGGTTCGAGAAGATGCAGCCCGGTTCGCTGACCGCCCAGTTCGGCGACCGGGAGCAGCCGCTGATGCGCCATCTCGCCGCGCTCAGCGAACTCTACGAGCTGACCGCGGCGCCCATCGCGGCCCAGATGTTCGCCGACGCCGGGCGCGAGCATATGGCCAGGTACGGCACGACGGCGGAACAGTTCGCGCGGATCGCCGAGAAGAACCACCGCCATTCGGCCAACAATCCCTACGCTCAGTTCCAGACGATCTACTCGCTCGACCAGATCCTGGAGTCGCCCGTGATCCACGAGCCGCTGACCAAGCTGCAGTGCTCGCCCACCTCCGACGGTTCCGCCGCCGCGGTGCTCGCCAGCGAGCGCTTCGTCGAGGAGCACGGGCTGGCCGACCGCGCGGTGCTGATCGCCGCGCAGGAGATGGTGACCGATACCGAGGCGACCTTCGCCGACCGCAGCGCCATCAGCATCGTCGGCGCGGAGATGACCCGCCTTGCCGCGCAACGGGTGTATGAAAAGGCCGGCCTCGGGCCGCACGACGTCGACGTCATCGAGCTGCACGACTGCTTCTCCACCAACGAACTGCTCACCTACGAGGCGCTCGGGCTGTGCGAGGCCGGGCAGGGCGGCACCCTCATCGACAGCGGCGCCACGACGTACGGCGGCAAGTGGGTGGTCAACCCGTCCGGCGGGCTCATCTCCAAGGGACACCCGCTCGGCGCGACCGGGCTGGCGCAGTGCACCGAGCTGACCTGGCAGCTGCGCGGCCGGGCCGAGGCGCGCCAGGTGCCCGGGGCGAGCGTGGCGCTGCAACACAACATCGGGCTGGGCGGGGCGGCCGTCGTCACCATGTACGTCAAAGCATGAGCGGCCCGCTGGAAGGGCTCAAAGTCCTTGAGCTGGCGGGGATCGGGCCCGGGCCTTTTTGCGCCATGTTTTTGGGGGACCTGGGTGCTGATGTGGTACGGGTGGAGCGTCCCGAGGGCGGGATCAGTGTCGTGGACCCAAGCCTGGAGCTGCTCAACCGGGGCAAGCGGTCGGTCGCGCTCGACCTCAAGACGGACACGGAGACCGCGCTGCGCCTCGCCGAGCGGGCCGACGTGCTGATCGAAGGGTTCCGGCCGGGCGTCGCCGAACGCCTCGGCCTCGGGCCCGATGTGTGTCTGGAGCGCAACCCGCGGCTCGTCTATGGGCGCATGACGGGCTGGGGGCAGACCGGCCCGCGCGCCCACACGGCGGGTCACGACATCACGTATATCGCGCTGGCCGGGGTCCTGCACGCCATCGGATCCACGGGCGGGCCTCCTCAGGTACCCATAAATCTGCTTGGTGATTTCGGTGGAGGCGCCATGTATCTTGCCGCCGGGGTCCTTGCCGCCCTTTGGCGGGCGCGCTCGTCCGGGCAGGGCCAGGTGGTTGACGCGTCTATTGTGGACGGTGCGGCGCACCTGATGACGCTGCAGTGGAGCCTGCTCGCGGGCGGTGCCTGGCGCGATGAGCGGGGCGTCAACCTGCTCGACGGCGGTGCCCCGTTCTACCGCGTCTACGAGACCTCCGACGGGCGGCACGTGGCGGTCGGCCCGCTGGAACCTCGCTTCTTCACCGAGTTCCTTGCCCGCCTTGAGCTTTCGGACCTCATCGACGCCTACGCCGACCGCGATCGCTGGCCCGAGCTCGCCGACGCGCTGGCGGAGAAGTTCAAGCAGCGCACGAGGAAGGAGTGGACCGAGCTGTTCGCGGACGGCGACGCGTGCGTGGCGCCGGTGCTGTCGATGCGCGAGGCCGCGCAGGACCCGCATCTCCTCGCGCGCCAGACGTTCGTGTCGCCGGACGGGGTGGCGCAGCCCGCACCGGCGCCGCGGTTCTCAAGGACACCAACGGCTTTGGGACGCCCACCCGCCTCACCGGGGCAGCATACCGATGAGGTCCTCGCCGACTGGCTGGGCTGACCCCACCATGATGTGACCATGACGCGGCCGTAACGGGTCCTCGCATCCTGTTGTCGACGCCGCATCCCGCGGCGCACGACCCGCGAAGGACACATCATGAACCGAAGCAAAATCCTGGTCAGGGGCCTCGTGATGGCCGCCGCGCTGCTCGTACCGCTCGGTCTGGCCACCCCCGCGAACGCCGACACCTACTACAGCGGCTGCACCATCGACCCGAACACGCCGTACGCCAACGGTGATCTCAACGCCAACGGCGTCAAGATGGTCAACTACGAGGTCGACGTGGACTGCGCCTCCGGCCGCGAAGTCGAGATCGAGATGAGGCGGTGGGAGTACGACGCGAACAACGCCGACGACCTGATCGGCACCAGCACGCTGCACAACGAATTCTGGACCAGCGGCGGCACTCTCATCCGTACCGTCGAGGGTGCTCTACCCAACACCGACGACTTCGGTGACAACACCGAAGAGATGTACCAGTGCGTGCGGTTCCGGGTGACCT
>DASUXL010000116.1:0-7870 GCA_036377915.1 Candidatus Limnocylindrales bacterium | reverse complement strand
CCGGCGGCGCGATGGCCCGGCGGCCCGATGGCCCGGCGGCCCGGCGGCCCGATGGCCCGGCGGCCCGGCGGCGCGATGGCCCGGCGGCGCGATGGCCCGGCGGCGCGATGGCCCGGCGGCGCGATGGCGCGATGGCTGCGGACATGAGGCGGTGGCGCGGTGGGCCGGTGGCGCCGGCGGCCATGATGGAGGTCGCGGCCGAGACCGTCGTCTCGACCGCGATCCACGCACGCGACAAACGCGATAATCGCGACAACCCGCAAAAGCGGCTAGACCTCTTCGGTTAGGTCGACGGCGCTGGCCGAGCTGGCGCCGATGCTTGAGGCGGCGGCCGCAAGCAGGTCGGCGGTGACCGGCGAGTCGACCGTGAGGGTCATCAGCGCCTCACCGCCCGCCTCGCGCCGGGCCACCTGCATGGCCGCGATGTTTACCCCGGTTTCGCCGAGGATGGTGCCGATCGTGCCGACCACGCCGGGCCGGTCCGCGTAGCGGAAGAACAGCAGGATGCCGTCGGCGTCGAGCTCCAGGTCGAACCCGTCCAGCTCGGTCAGCTTGAGCTGCTCCCGAACCCCGTGCACCACAAGCGAACCCGAGACGCTGACGGTGCGGCCGTCGGGCAGGGCGCCGCGCACGGTCACCAGGTTTTTCTGGTCTTCGATCTCGGGCTGGCTCACCAGCTCGATCTCGACCCCACGGTCGGCGGCGAGCATCGGGGCGTTGACATATGTCACCTGCTCTTCGACCACCGCGGTGAAAAGACCCTTGGTGGCGGCGAGCTTGAGCACCGACACGTCCTGGACGACACCGCGGACTTCGACCGTGACCCCGGCGGCGACGCCTCCGGCGACGGCGGTGAAGACCTTGCCCAGCTTTTCGGCGAGCGGCAGCAGCGGCCGCACCTCCTCGGCGACGACCCCGCCGGCCTGGACGTTGACCGCGTCGGGTACGAACTCGCCCTGCAGCGCAAGTTTGACGCTCTTGGCGACGGCCAGGCCCGCCTTGTCCTGAGCCTCGTGAGTGGACGCACCCAGGTGCGGTGTGGCCACCACGTTGTCGAACTTGAACAGTGGCGACTCGACGCACGGCTCCTTGACGTACACGTCGATGCCGACCCCGGCGACGCGGCCGTCGGCGAGCGCGGCCGCGAGGGCATGCTCGTCGATGAGGCCGCCGCGGGCGGCGTTGACGATCCGCACGTCCGGCTTGACCAGCTGGAGTTCCTTTTCACCGATCAGGCCCGCGGTCTCGGACGTCTTGGGCGCGTGGACGGAGATGAAGTCGCTCTCGCGCAACAGCTCCTCGAGCCCGACCAGGCGCACCCCGAGCTGAGCGGCCCGGGCGGGCTGGACATAGGGATCATAAGCAATCAGGCGGGTACCAAATGCCGCCATGCGTTGCGCAAAGAGCACACCGATACGGCCCAGCCCGACCACCCCGACCGTCTTGCCCTGAAGCTCCACGCCGGTGTAGCGCGAGCGCTTCCACTCGCCCGCCTTGAGCGCGGTGCTCGCGGCGGCGGTGTTGCGGGCGACCGCGAGCAGCAGTGCGATCGCCTGCTCCGCCGCGGAGACGATGTTGGAGGTGGGTGCGTTGACCACCATCACGCCCCGGGCGGTAGCCGCGGGGACCTCGACGTTGTCAAGGCCGACCCCGGCGCGGGCCACGACCTTGAGCCGCGGCGCGGCGCCGATCGCCTCGGCGTCGATCCGGGTGGCACTGCGCACGATCACGGCGTCGGCCTCGGATAGGGCCTTGAGGAGCGCGTCACGGTCGGTGCCGTCGACGTGGCGCACATCGAAGTCGTGGGCCAGCACGTCCAACGCTGCTGGGGCCAGTTCCTCGGCGATAAGAACAATGGGAGTCACAGCTCGCCTCACGGTTTAAGGAATCTAAACGGCGGCGCCGCGTCGCGCAGCATGTACGGGGATCGTACGGCGTCAACCACCCATATCACCGTGAAGCGAGACCGTGACCGTCCTCACGTCAGCACTGTTCAGGTGCGTTGTAAGGGTGTGACGGTGCGAACACGCGCCGGTAACCGCTGGACTATCTGTCGGAAAGTTTCCGCCTCACTGGTGATGCCGTCGTAGAGACGGTCGAGTGCCAGCGCGGCCACGGGCGGATAGATCCGTTCTGCCGGCGGGGTGGCGCCCGAGAGGAAGTCGACGATCTCGCTTCGCAGCGCGGGCGGGCAGATATCGGAGTGATAGATGACGTTGAGCGCCTGGGTTCGCATCGACGCCACGTGCTCGTCGCCTTTGTTGTCGTGGAAATGCGGGTTGCGGCTCTCGATCTGCAGCACCGACACACCGGACGCCATGACGTCCGCGTGCGCCCGATTCGGCGGCATGACCCCGCCGAACTGCTCGAAAAGCTCGACGTAGTGGAACGGCTCGACGGCGAAGCCGCCCGCCGTCCGCATCCGCATGCCCAGCTCAAGGCTGAGCGCATGCTCCCCGGCATTGCCGGTGACCACCGCTTCCGTCCCGAAACCGGAGTACTCGGCGAGCAGCCGGTTGAGGAACTCGTTCGTGATTTCCGAACTTCGGCCGCGCCGGCTGAAGAACAGCTTGCTGTCGCGGACCTTCGGCTTGGAGTGCCAACTTATTCGCACCATCGAGTAGGGACTGTCTGCCATGGCCAGCCCAGCGGCATAGACCTTGCAGTACTCGTGGACAGCACCCGGGATGTAATTGTCGGCGTCGACATAACCGACATAGCGGCGGCCGGTCATGGCGGCAAGCGCCATCCCGACCAGCATCGCCTCGCCCTTGCCGTTATGGACAAGTCCATCGTCGTCGATGATCTCGGGCATGCCCGAGGATTTCATCGCCGCGGCAAGGCCCGGATCTCGTTGGTGCACTGCCAGCGCGGGCCGATCCGCCAGTCGGCAAAACTGTTCGAGCACACCGACTTCGAGGTCGTAGCGGTCGACCGGATCCCGGTCGCTGTTGGACACCAGGATGATGAGGCAGTCATGAGGGATGCCAGATAGGACACCCTCGATCACCCGTCGTGGCTCGTTCATGCAGGGCACGACGACCACCAAATCGCGCTCGACATCGCGAATCGCGTCGCGCGAGACGATCCGGGACGGACCCAGCTGATCGTCGTACGTCTGCGTTCCGCAGTCGATCTCGATTACGCGCTGTAGCTCGTGGATTCGCACAGCGCCGAAGCGCTCAGTGCGGTACGGGTACTCCAAACGCATGGCTGGACGGTACCTGAACGTCCAGCCATGCGCTCACCCCAAAGGCTGAGAGTCGTCTGGGTTCTACGGAGAGTTTTGCTACTAGGCAGTTTCTGTAATCGGGCGGTCCACCCAGCTCATCATGCCCCTGAGCTTGGATCCGACCGCCTCGATCGGGTGCTCCGCGCCCTGCTCCTGCAGCTTGGTGAAGTTGGGGCGGCCCGCGTCGTCCTCGGCCACCCACTCCCGCGCGAAGTCGCCGTTCTGGACTTCGGCGAGGATGCGGCGCATCTCGTCCTTGACCCGGGCGTCGATGATCCGCGGCCCACGGGTGACGTCGCCGTACTCGGCGGTGTCGGAGACGCTGTACCGCATCCGGGCGATGCCGCCCTCGTACATCAGGTCCACGATGAGCTTCAGCTCGTGGAGGCATTCGAAGTAGGCCACCTCGGGGGTGTACCCGGCCTCGGTCAGCACCTCGAACCCGGCCTGCACCAGGGCGGTGGCGCCGCCGCAGAGCACCGCCTGCTCGCCGAACAGGTCGGTCTCCGTCTCCTCCTTGAAGGTGGTCTGGATGACGCCGGCGCGGGTGCCGCCGATCGCCTTGGCATACGAGAGCGCGAGCGGCAGGGCGCCACCGGACGGGTCCTGCTCGACGGCGACGAGGCAGGGCACGCCCTTGCCGTCGACGTACTGCCGGCGGACAAGGTGGCCGGGGCCTTTCGGCGCGACCATGGCGACGTCCACGTCGGACGGTGCCTGGATCAGCCCGTACCGGATGTTGAAGCCGTGCCCGAAGAAGATGGCCTTGCCCGCGGTCAGGTTCGGCGCGATGTCGGCGGCGTAGATGTGCCGCTGGGCGGTGTCCGGCGCCAGGATCATGATGACGTCGGCCTCGGCCGCCGCCTCCGCCGGAGTCACGACCCTCAGGCCCTGCTCCTCCGCCTTTGCCCGCCCTTTGGACGAGGCACGCAACCCGACCCGAACGTCCACACCGGAGTCGCGCAGGGACAACGCATGCGCGTGGCCCTGGCTGCCATAGCCGATGACCGCGACCTTGCGTCCCTGAATGATCGACAGGTCGGCGTCGTCATCGTAGAAGATTTCCACCATTGGTTACTTACCTTTCACGCAGCCACTCGGAGAGCGGGGCTGGCTGTTATCGCACGAGATCCACGGCCGATGGCGACCATGCCGGACTGGACCATTTCCTTGATTCCGTAGGGCTCCAGGTCGCGCAGGAGCGCGTCTAGCTTCTCCGCCGTGCCGGTCGCCTCGATGGTGAGGGCGTCGGGGGCGACGTCGACGACCCTGGCCCGGAACAGCTGCACGGTTTCGAGCACCTGCGACCGGATGGGCCGGTCGGCACGCACCTTGACCAGCAGCAGCTCGCGCTGCACCGAGGTCGCCGGCTCCAACTCCACGATCTTCAAAACGTTGACGAGCTTGTTGAGTTGCTTGGTGACCTGCTCCAGCGGGGAGTCCTCGGCGTTGACCACCACCGTGATCCGGGAGACCTCGGGGTGCTCGGTCTCGCCCACCGCCAGTGAGTCGATGTTGAAGCCGCGCCGGGAGAACAGCCCGGCCACGCGCGCAAGGACACCCGGCTTGTTCTCCACCAGGACAGAGAGTGTGTGTTTGCTCATGGCTACAGGTCGTCCTCGTCGAAGACGGGGCGCACGCCCCGGGCGAACATGATCTCATCGTTGCTGGTGCCGGCCGCGACCATTGGCCACACCATCGCGTCCTTGCCCACCACGAAGTCGACCACCACGGGGGCGTCGTTGATGGCCATCGCCTGCTCGATCACCTTGTCCACGTCCGCGGTCGACTCGCAGCGCAGGCCGACGCAGCCCAGCGCCTCGGCGAGCTTGACGAAGTCGGGGATGCGGTGCTTGTGCGTCCCGAGGTCGGTGTTGGAGTACCGCTCGTTGTAGAACAGCGTCTGCCACTGCCGCACCATGCCGAGGTTACCGTTGTTGATCACGGCCACCTTGATCGGGATGCCCTCCAGCGCGCAGGTGGCAAGCTCCTGGTTGGTCATCTGGAAGCAGCCGTCCCCATCCACCGCCCAGACGACGGTGTCGGGCTTGGCGACCTTGGCGCCCATCGCCGCCGGGACCGCGTACCCCATCGTGCCCAGGCCGCCCGAGTTGAGCCAGGTGCCGGGCTTCTCGTACTTGATGAACTGGCTTGCCCACATCTGGTGCTGGCCGACACCGGCGCAGTAGATCGCGTCGGGTCCGACGATCTCGCCCAGCCGCTGGATGACGAACTGCGGGGCGAGGGTGCCGTCGATCGGGTCCTCCCAGCCCATCGGGTACCGCTCGCGCAGCCCGTCGAGGGTCTGCCACCATTCGCGGAAGGACAGGTCTTCGGCGGCGGGCTTGAGCGCGGTGATCAGCTCTTCGATCACGTGCCGGGCGTCGCCCACGATCGGCACGTCGGCGTGGCGGTTCTTGCCGATCTCGGCCGGGTCGATGTCGGCGTGGATGACCTGCGCGTCGGGGGCGAAGGTGTCGAGTTTGCCGGTCACGCGGTCGTCGAAGCGGGCGCCCAGCGCGACGAGCAAGTCGCTGCGCTGCAACGCATACACGGCTGGCACGCTGCCGTGCATGCCGGGCATGCCGAGGTGCTGGGGGTGGGAGTCGGGGAAGGCGCCGCGGGCCATCAGCGTCGTCACGACCGGGATTCCGGTCAGCTCGGCCAACTCCAGCAATGCCGCCGTGGCGTCGGCCTTGAGCACGCCGCCACCCACGTAGAGGACCGGGCGCTTGGCCGACTGGATCAGGCGGGCGGCCTCACGGATCTGCTTGCCGTGCGGGTGCAGTGTCGGCCTGTACCCCGGGAGGTCGAGCGTGGGCGGCCAGGAGAACGTGGTCGGGGCCTGCAGGACGTCCTTGGGGATGTCGACGAGCACCGGCCCGGGCCGCCCTGTCCCCGCGAGGTGGAACGCCTCGGCGAGGATGCGCGGGATGTCGTTGCCGGAGCGCACCAGGAAGTTGTGCTTGGTGATCGGGAGGGTGATCCCCTGGATGTCGGCTTCCTGGAAGGCGTCGCTGCCGATGGCGCTGCTGGGCACCTGGCCGGTGATGGCCACGAGCGGGACCGAGTCCATGTAGGCGTCGGCGATGGGGGTGACAAGGTTGGTGGCGCCGGGGCCGGAGGTGGCCAGGCAGACGCCGATCTTGCCGCTGGCCTGGGAGTAGCCGGTGGCCGCGTGCCCCGCCCCCTGCTCGTGGCGCACGAGGATGTGGCGGACCTTGGAGTCGAACAGTGGGTCGTAGGCGGGCAGCACCGCACCGCCGGGGATCCCGAAAATTACCTCCACCTCAAGCGCCTCAAGCGATTTGACCAGGCTCTGGGCCCCGGTCACGGTCGCCGGTGGGCTCGGCTCGGTCGCGGCTGGCTTGGAAGCAGCGGCCGCGGCACGCTGTCTTTCCAACGCATGCGCGAGTGTTTCAGGACTCGGTTTCGTCATGCTCAATCACACACCCTCTGCAGAATCCCAGCCAACAAAAAAGCCCTCGTGCGGTAATCGCACGGGGCTGGCGCGCTCCCTCCCCCATCGAAGGGGGCGGCAGCGCGCTAAAGAAGTACTCGGCCGGACCGAAGCATGGGGCCAGCTTGACGCATCTCAGCGGCTGAGTCAACTGCTCCCGGATGTTGGGACAGGCCCCGTGTCCTGCGAACCTAAGATCGGAGGCATCGAGACGAGCATCGCCTCCAGGTGCTCGGCCGGGACTCCCCGCCCGAACAGGAAACCCTGGCCGTAGGGGCAGCCCGCGTCCTCGACGACCTTGCGGTGGCCGGGGTCGCCGATTCCCTCGGCGATCACCTGCAGGCCCAGGCGCTGCCCGATGCGGGCGGCGACGTCGACGAGGGCCTGGTCGGTGACGAGACCCTGATCGATCTTGAGGATGTCGACCGGGATCTGGCGCAGCTGGCCCAGCGAAGAGTAGCCGGCGCCGAAGTCGTCGAGCGCGATCCGCACACCGATGTGGCGAAGCGCCTCCAGAACGCGGCGGAACTCGGCGACGTCAAGGGCGATCTCGTGCTCGGTCACCTCCAGCACCAGCCGCTGCGGCGGGACGTGGTGCGCCCTCAGGACCTCCCGGACGCGGGAGACGTACTCGGAAGAGTGAAGTTCGCGCGGGGAGACGTTCACCGATACCCAAACATCATGGCCATCCGCGGTCCACAGCGAAAGCTGGCGGCAGGCCTCGTTGAGCACCCAGGCCCCCAATGCCTCGATCTGGCCGCTCTCCTCCGCGACCGGGATGAACTCCATCGGGGGTACCTGTCCCAGCTCCGGATGGTTCCAGCGCAGCAGCGCCTCGGCCCCGACGGGCCGCACCGCGGGCAGTGCCACCACCGGCTGGAAGGCGAGCAGCAGTTCCTGCCGCTCGATGGCGTGGCGCAGCTCGTGCTCGATCATGATGCGGCGCCGCAGGGTGCGGTCATACGACTCGTCGTAGAGCTCGACCCGGTTCTTGCCTTTGTACTTGGCGGCCCGCTGGGCCAGATCCGCGTTGCGCAGCAACGACTGGATCGTGTTGGCCGTGGCGCATCCGGCCAGCCCGATGCTCGCCGACAGGTAGATCGAGCCGCTTCGCTGGTGGAAGGGGCGTTGCAGCACCGCGAGCAGCCGCTCCGCCACCTTGATCGCGTCGGGCGGCT
>DASUXL010000115.1:0-11395 GCA_036377915.1 Candidatus Limnocylindrales bacterium | reverse complement strand
CCGCCAGCGCGTCCAAATTGGACGCCGCCTCGGCCACGCTCGTGCCTGCGAGCGCCGCCAGCGCCTCGGCGGTGAACTCGGGCCCGGGCACCAGGCCCAACAGGCGCAGCGCCCGCTGCGCGGCCGCAGGCAGGGAGTCGTGCGAGCGGTCGATGACCACCGTCACCGCCCGCTCCTCGTCCCCGCCGAGCGCCAACGCCGCCAGCCTGTTGCCGTCCGACAGGTCACCGGCGTACTCGGCAAGGCTCATCGCCGGCCAGTCGGCCAGCTTCGCCGCGGCTATCCGCAGCGCCAGCGGCAAACCGGCGCACAGCGCCACCACCCGCGCCGCCGCCTCCGGCTCCGCGTCGACCCGCTGCCCGCCCAGCAACCGGCGCATTAGCGCCAGCCCGTTGTCGTCCGGCAGCAGGCCCAGCGTGAGCCGCCGCGCGCCGTCCCCGGCGACAAGGCCCGACAGGCGATCCCGGCTCGTCACCACCACCCGGCACCCGGCCACCCCCGGCAGCAACGGGCGCACCTGCTCGGCGGAGCACGCGTTGTCAAGCACCACAAGCATTTTGCGCTCCGCCAGCAGTGAGCGGTACAGCGCCGAGGCCACCTCCACCTCCGAGGGCACCTGCCCGCGCTGCACCCCGAGGCAGCGCAGCAGGTGCGCCAGCGCATCCAGCGGCCGCAGCGGTGAGCCGGAATCGTAGCCGCGCAGGTTCACATAGAGCTGGCCGTCGGGGAACAGCTCGGCGACGCGGTGTGCCCAGTGCAGCACGAGCGCCGTCTTGCCGATCCCGCCCGCCCCGGCCACCGCCGTGATGACCAGCGGCGTCCCTCGCGCGCCCGCCATCGAATCGAGCCACTCCAGATCCTGTTGCCGCCCGACGAAATCCGGCACGTCGTGCGGCAGGTGCCGCGGCACCTGGCCGACAGTCGGCACCTGGCCGAGGACCTCGCGGTGGATGGCCTGAAGCTCCTCGTGCGGCTCCATCCCCATCTCGGTGGCGAGCAGCTGCCGCACCTGGCGGTACGCGTCGAGCGCCTCCGCCTGCCGCCCGGACCGGTGCAGCGCCCGCATCAACTGGCCGCGAAGCCTTTCCCGGTACGGGTTCTCGGCCACCGCCCGGGTCAGCGGGCCGATCGCCTCGGCGTGCCGGCCCAGCTCCAGCTCGATGTCGACCCGGTCCTCGAAAGCAGTCAGCCTGCGCTCGTCCAGCCACGACACCAGCGTGGACACCTCGGCCACCCGGTCCAGGCCGTCGAAAGCCGGGCCGCGCCACAGCCCCAAAGCCTTGTCCAGCAAGCAAAGCGCCGCTTCGAGATCGCCACGTGACCGGGCCTGCGCGGCCTGGGTGGTCAGTTGCTCGAACCTGGCGGCGTCAAGCTCCTCGGGTTTCAGGTTTAGCCGGTACCCCGAATCGGCGCGCACGATCCGGGACTCATCCCCGATCAGCGCCCGCAACCGGTAGACATAGATCCGGACCGTCTTGCGCGCGGTGCGGGGCGGGTCGTGTTCCCACAGCGCGTCGATCATCGTGTCGACCTTGACCGATTGCCCTCGCTTTGCCAGCAGCAGCCCGAGCAGCCGTTGCGGCATCGGCGCGAGGTCGACCTCGGCGCCGTCCACTCGCAGCCGTACTCCCCCGAGCACCTCAAATTCGATCATGTCCCCTCCCCCGGGCCCCTGACATCATCTGATCGTCAGTCACCCGGGGGAGGCGTGAGCGGTGGCCTCAGACGCCGTGGTACCGCTTGAACCAGGCGAGCCCGCGTGACGGGCCGGTGGTGGCGGGTTTGGACTTGGTGTACTTGCTGTACGAGCCGGAGCTGTAGCCGCCCCAGGTGGGGATGCCCAGCGAGTTGCCGTAGACGTCCTGGCGGGACTGCCCGTTGGCGAACGCGAGCGAGTAGACGGCGAACCCGGCGTTCTCGTACAGGCCGTACGAGTCAAGGTGCCCGATGAAGCCCTGCGGCTTGATGCTCTGCCGCATCCCCCACCAGGCCGCGCTCTGCGCCCCGAGGGCATCCTGCATCCCCTGGAAGCCCGCGGGAGTGTGCAGCCCCTGCCGCATGCCGGCGAAGTACCCGTCGACCGCCGTGTTCGCCGTCTTGCGCGCACTCCACCAGCCCTTGAGACCCTTGGCCGCGGTGCCGAAGCTGCTGCCGAGGTTCTTCAGCGTCCGGGCGCCGGGGATCATCCCGACCAGTCCGACGGCGCAGTCGACCGCCGCACCGGCCACACACGACTTGGCGGTGTCGATCGCCCCGGTCACCGCGGCGATCGCCCCGAGCGCCGGCGCCACCACCTGAAGCGGCGGGACGACCGTGCACACGAGCGAGGCGACGCCCGCGACGGTGGAGATGATGCCCGCGTTGTCGTAGACCCACTTGCCGGCCGCGGTCGCTCCCGACGCGACAGTGCTGGCAACATTGCTGACCGTGTTGGTGACGGCGCTCGCGGCGGACTTGAGCCAGCCCGGCCACAGCCCGTCCGGGTCGCTGGCGCTGACCGGAGAGTTGTTGGCGTAGGCGTAACCGTGAAGCTGCTGCGGATCCTTGTCGTCGATGACCGGGTCGACCGAGATGAACCTCCCAATGCCTGCGTCGTACTCACGGGCGCCCAGGTGTGTCAAGCCGGTGTTGTCCTTGGTACCCCCCACAAAGCCTTTATCCATTGTGGACGGCCAGGCACCTTCGGCCGAACGCTCCACCCCGAACGGGGTCTGGCGGCGCACCGCGGCCGCCTGGGCCACCGCGTCGATCGTCACCTCGGCGGTCCCCTGGTGGTCACCGCCCAGCCAGACCACGCCGGCCGCGGTGCGGGTGGCGATCACCTGCTCGTGGTGGGTGTAGTACCGGGTGCACGCCAGCCGCCCGGAACCGTTGCTGTAGCGCAGCTCCTGGTCGGGCAGGTACAGCGTGGTGCCACCGGGATCCTTGCGCAGGAGCCGGTTGCCGTCCACGTCGTACACATAGGACGTCGTGCCGGTGGTGTCGGTGCTCGCCGCCAGCCGCCCCTCGGCGTCCCATGACATGGTCTGGCTGCCGCCGCCAGGCGCCGGGCGGGTGAGCATGTGCCCGGCCTGGTCGTAGGTGTACGACTTGCCGCCCGCCGCGTCGAGCCGGTGCCCCGTAACCGAATAGTCGGTCGTGACATCGCCGCCGCTGGAACGTTCGACCAGTCTGGTGCGGTTGCCCGCCGCGTCGTAAGCGTAGGAGTGCCAATACTTTCCAGGCCCGCCGAGGGCACCGGACGAGGGTGCCCGGACGCAGTCGCCGTCCGCCGGGGTCCACGCCTGCTCCAGCCGGCGCACGTGGTCCATGGTGAAGCACTGGTGGTCCCCTGATGTGGCATCGGAGATACCGGTCACGCCGCCCGCCGCGTCGTAGGCGTAGCGGACGTCGGCGACCATACCGGCGGCCCGCTCGGTGCGCATCCGGGTCAGCCGCCGCGTGCCGGTCTCGTAGTCGCGGGCGATGAACGCCTGCAGCCCCGAGTTGTTGCGTAGGGTCAGCACCGCGACCTCACCGAAACTGGTGTAGTCGGTCCCGGTGACATAGGTCAGGCCGAGCGTGGTGCTCAGCGTGGTGGGCTCGGCAAGGCGGTTGTAGCCGCGGGTCAGCGTCTCCGGGCCGAGGTCGCCCATGCCGGGCAGGCGCGTCGTCGCGGCGGTGCCGTCCGGGTGGTAGCTGTACCCGTAGGTGTAGCTGCCGGCGACCCCGGCCGTGCCGGGCGTGGCCGGGATGGTGTGGACGATCCCGGTCGCCTTGTAGTCGGCGGTGAACCCCTGATACTCCTTGCTGTACTGGGCTTCACCCTCGTAGCGGATCGTCTTGACGATGTGGCCCTTGGCCGGGACGCCGTTGCTCAGCGTGTCATAGACCCACTCGGCGCGCTTCGGCCCGCCCGGCGAGCCGTCGCGCAGGGTCAGCTTGCGGCCGATGGCGTCGTAGGTGTAGGCGATCGTCACCCCGCGGCTGTCCGTTGTGGACACGACATCGTCGAAGTCGTCGTAGACAGTCGTCGTCACGCCCTTGTCGGGGTCGGCGGTCCGGACCTCCCGCCCGGTCACGTCATAGCCGTGCTCCCACACGTTGCCCGCCGCGTCGGTCAGGGTGGCGAGTTTGCCCTTGCGGTTGTAGCGGTATGTCGTCCGGTCGAAACCGGTGTCGCTGCCGGGGGTCACGCCGGTGCGGTACTGGCGCAGCTCCACGGTCAGATCCGCGGCGTCCTTCACCGTCGAGGTGGCGATGCCGCCCACCGGCGGGGTCACGTCGGTGCGGTCGCCGCCGTAAACCGTGGTGGTGCGCCACTTCTCGGTGCCGCCCTCGCTCGCCGGCGGCCCGTTCTCCTTCTGCACCAGGGCGACCGTGCGGCCGGCGCCGTCGTAGAGGTTCACCTTCAGCGACGGGATGTTGCCGGACGGCAGGAAGAGGTTGGTGCCCGGCGCGGCCAGCGCGACGTACGGGTCGTGCGTCTTGTATGGCCGCCCGGCCGAGTCGTGATAGGTGTCGGTGACGACGGTCCTGGTGGTGTTGCCGGTCTTGTCCGCCTCCTGGCTCTGCCGCTCCCGCAGCAGGCTGTCATAGAACCGATATGAAGTGCCGTTGAGCTTCTTGCTCACCACCACGGTCGGGGCGTTGTTGCGCAACAGGTACTGGTAGGTGATGCTCGGCGCGTTCGGGTGGGCCACCCGGTCGCGCCCGGCCATCCACACCGACACCAACCGCCCCAGCGGATCGTAGGCGAAGTCGATCCGGCGCCCGTTGGCGTCCAATGTGGTCAGTGGCACGTCGAAGGCCGGCTCCAGCTGGGTGGTCTTCGTCCAGCCCAGCGGGCTGGTCTCGGTCTTCGTCGTCACCAGGGCCCCGGATTCGGGTGTGTAGGCGGTCTTCGTGACGGCGCCGCGCTTGTCGGTCGCCTCCACCACCCGGCCGTAGGAGTCATGCTTGCTGGCGGACTCCAATTTGTACACCGGATTGCCACCGTTGTACGCCTTGAGCACCTCGGTGCGCGTGAGGTCGCCCTTGACCGGCGCCACGTTCCACGCCTGCTGGTCATAGAAGAACCGTTTGTCGTCAACGACGTCGTCATCGGTCAGGCCGCCGCCGCCCGCGGCCACCGCGCACCCGACCGCGAAGCTGCGCTCCCGCGAGCGCGTCTCCAGAATCCACGCCGAGGTGTTGCGCACGTAGTCGGTCAGGACGCACTTCTCGTCGCCCGCCACCGCGTTGTCGCCCGCGTCGTCGACCCGCACCGGCTTGCCGGAGCCGTCGAATGTGGTGCGCTTACTGGTGGTCCGGGCCGGCCGGCCCCGGTCGAGCGCGGTGCGGTTGTGCTCGGCCGCGATGTCGGCGAACCGGGCGGTGACCGTGGAACCGTTGATGGTGCGGGTCGCCGTCGGCGCCGACTGCCACGGCTCGTTCACCTTCGCCGACACCTCCGCGCCGCCGGGCCCGTTGAGCGTGACCGTCTCCCGGAGCATGCCGGAGAACGCGTCCTCGTCGTTGACGGCGGGCGCGGCGCCGATCGCGGGCAGCAGCACACTCCTTGTGCCGCTTGGCAACCTGTCGCCGTGCATGCCACGGAAGTAGCGGCGCTGCTCGGCGGTCTGCCCCTGCCCGGGATCGCCCTTGACGGTGCGGACCGTGTCATAGCCGCGCCACACCGACCACGTCTTGTTGGCCTTCTTGAGGAAGCCGTCGTCGTCCGTGTAGTGCCAGGCCGGATCGCCCACGTAGTCGTAGTGGGTGATCACCCGCGACGACATGCCCGACAGGTCCGCCTCCACCACGTCGGAGACCAGATAGCGGTGAAAGAAATCGGTGATCGGGTCGGTGTCGCCCTCCGGTGTCCACCTCACCGGATAGCAGCGCAACGCGTTCAGGTGAAGGTTCGCCTTGTCCGGCACGCGGGTGCCCTTGACGCAGTCGGCGCCGGTGTAAGTGAGGTCGGTCTTGCCGCCCGACTCCGACACTATGCTTTTCATCCGGTACCGGGTCAGCGCCGGATATTGGTCATTGTTGGTGTCGACCCGGTTCGGCAGCGGGACACCGGAGAAGGTGATGTCCGGCAAGGCGAGCGTGCCGCCCGCGAGCCCGGTGTGCGAGATCTTCTCCAGCCACAGGGTGGGCTGGTCCGAGCTGGGGAACGAGTGCGTCAGCGTCCACCGCTCGATGTCTTTGTAGCCGAGCCCGGACCAGATCTGCGTGGTCACCGTGGACAGGCGCGTGGTGCTGAAGAACGTCGGCGAGATCTGGCCCAGCCCGCACTTGTTCTCCTTGCACACCTGGTCCCACGGCACGTCCGGCCAGTGCGCGGCGTCCTCGTTGGCGCAGCCGGACAGGCAGCGGTCGGCGACACCGAACAGCACCCGCGCCGGTGCGCTCGCGGTGCCGCCGGTGCGCGTGCCGTACTCCACCTTCTCCAGGTAGCCTTCGCGGTCGTAGACGGTGTCGTCCTCGGCCTTGAGGTTGCGGCCGTATTTGTTGGTCAGCTTCTTGTAGGTGTAGGACATGGTGTTGCCGTGCGGGTCCACCACGTGGTCGAGGTACCAGCGGTAGCCCTGGGTGCAGTGGGAGTCGGCAAAGCCCGAGGCGTGGCATGGCTCGCCGCTGTGGTTGCCGAAGACCGGCACGGTCAGCGTGGCGCTGGAGCCGGAGCGGCCGCCGAACCAGTACTGGCTGCCGTCGCTCGTGCGCACGAGCCACCACTCGCCGTTGTTGTCCCCGTTGGGACCGCCGGTCCTGCGCTCGACGTAGGTACCGTCGTCCTTGCGCAGATGCCAGCGGTTCGGGTCGCCCCCATCCTTGATCAGCTCACCGGAGTGGCCGTCGAGGGTCAGCGCGGCGTTGTCGGTCTCCCAGCACAGGTCGCCGGTCTTGGTGGAGTTGTTCGCGCCCGAACCCATGTCCTCGGCGCAGCCGTTGTAGCGCCGCTCGATGTGGCCGGGCTGGAAGTCGAAGCCGTCGCCGACCCAGGATGCCTGGTTGTTGGTGGAGGCCATGCGCCCGTCCAGGCTCGCCGACGAGTAACCCAGCTCCACCTTGGGCGCCGGGCCGTTGAGCCCCGGCGGCATGCGCAGCGGGTAGGTCCAGGCGAAGTCGCCGGAGTTGCCGCCAGCGCTCCAGGTCGCCGACGGCGACAGCGAGGTGGCCTTGAAGTCGCCGCCCGCGCCGGACGGGCCGGCGGCGAGCGCCACCAGCGACGAGGTTCCGATCTGGACGGTCGCCTCGACCGTCCCCTTGGCGTGGTCGTTGCGCGAGGGTACCCGGGCGCCGTCCACATACAGGGACAGTCGCGAGGCCCATCCGGCGCCGTAGGCCGAGCGGAACCCCTGGTAGTTCACCGTCAGGCGCACCGCTCCGGCCGAGCGCCGGGACACTCGCATCAGGACGCCGTCCACGCCGTGGGACAGCGCGGTGGCGCGGTCGAACGACTCCACCGTCAGGCCGTCGTCTTGATTCTTGTCAAGCGCTTCCGCGTGCCACGGGCCGGCCTCCACTTTGGATGGTGCGGGCCACACCGGCGGCGCGGCGGCGTAGGGCGTCCCGGTGGACTCCACCGGGTTCTCCTTCGGTTTGAAGGCGCTTCCCACGACCACTGGCTCCTTCTGAGCGGTAGGCGTAGGAGCGGGCTTGGCCGCGGCCGGCGGTGCGCCGGCGAGCACGGTCAGCAGCAGCGCGCCGGCGGCGAGCACGGCGGATCGCTTACGGTACAAAGACATTCGGATTCCCCCCAGGTTTACGGAATGCGGGTTACGTTGGCCACGACGCCCTGATAGACGCGGACCTCGTCGAGGTCGGCGTGGGCGAACATAGTTGGCGCGGCCCCGGCTTGCGACCGTCCGATCAGGAGCCTGCCGGTGGCGCTCCACCCGCTCCACGCGGCGCTCACCGGGGCGACGACGGGCGTGCCGCCGTCGAGGTACAGGCGCAGCTCGCGTTTCTGCGCGTCGAACACGGCCACCAGATGGTGGTAGGAGGTCGGGGTCGGCGCCGCCGCGACGGCGGTGACATCGCCGTGCGCGCGGAAGTTCCACCGGCCGCCGCCGTCCGGCGAGTACCAGAGCGCAAAGCCGGGATCGGCGCGGTCGCTCTCCTGCGCCAGGATCGCCTGCGCCCGGTCGGTCGAGGCCAGCCGCGCCCACGCCGACACGGTGAAGGACTGGTCGGTGCGCAGCACCTGCGCGGCGTGCGTGGCATAGTCGTCGGCGCCGTCAAGCCGCAGGCCGGTACCGGACTGCCCCGCCCCCGCGGGCGGAACCTGTGCCCCGCCAAAGAAAGTCAGGTCCCGCAGCATCCCGGAGCTGTCGTAGGCCGGGCCGGGGCCGATCTCCTCCATCCGCCACTCCCCCGCCTTGGCCACCCGCAGCGGGTCGTACAGCGCGGAGGTCTCGAGGTAGGTGCCGGTGCGTTCCCACACGTTCACCTCGCCGAACGATCCCGGCATGCCCTCGCCCAGGCGCAGCACCCCGTCGCCGTTCCACAGCGTCACGTCGATGCCGTTGGCCGACATGGTGTCGTTGACCCCGAGGTTGAGGCGGTGGGTCGCGGAGTCATAGGAGACGACGACATGCGTCCAGACCCCGGCACGGGCTGTGCTGCCAAAGTCCATGGGCGGGTTGAACACCGGCGGTGTGGCGTCGGAGACCGTGCTCACCAGGCGCCAGGTGCCCGTGCTGGTGGCGATCAATTGCAAAACCGGATTATGGGTACCGTTGAGGCTCCACACGGTCCGGTCGGCGCTCAGATCGTCCACCTTGACCCACGCCGCCACGGTGAAGTTGCGTCCAGTGTCGGCGATGACGCGGCCGTCGCTGACCACCCGGTCGTCCACGCCGTCGAGCGCCAGCGCGGTGCGCGGCACGCCGTCGTTGCCCGGGATCAGGAGCCCCGGTGCGCCGAAGGTCGCTCCATTGTGGATGGTCGCGGTGTGGCCGGAGCCGGTGTCGTCGGGCAGCGTCACCGTGCCCGCCGGATGGTTCATCTTCCAGCGGGCGACCGCCGGCGCGGGCTGCTCGACCGAGAACGGGTACAGCCGCAGCGACTCGTTGCCCGCCCGGTCGATCGCCTTGACCCGCAACGTCTTCGGCCCGGCCGACGTCGGGGTCCAGTCCACGGTCACGCTACCCCCCAGCGTGGCCGGGGTCGCCACCTTCGTCGGCGGGTCGGACAGGCCCCACAGGTAGGTCGTGGTGTCCGGGGAGGATGAGAAGGTGAAGCTGCCCGCCACACCCTCGGCGTGGTGGCCGGCGGCCTGGACCGTGGGCACCTCCGGCGGTGTCAGGTCGACCGTCCACTCGCAGTTCGGGGTCACGGCCGAGCTGAGATGGTCGTCCTTGGACTGCGCCCGGAAGGCGTACCGCCCGCCGTCGGCACCGGCCGTGATGTTCATCAGGGCGGTGCCGTTGTTTGGCACGTTCGCCTGAGCCGCCCCGGCGCCCGGCTCGTCCACATAGGACGTGCCATTCCACTTGGACCACCAGAAGCTCACATCCAGCGAGTTGTTGTCGGAGTCGGTCACGTGTGCCCGCAGCGCCGGGGTGGCCGTCTTGACGAACGGCTTGTCCGCGCACGGCTTGCCGTCCACGGTCAGGGTGTCGGGCGTGCCGGGCCGGGTGTTGTACGTGATGCGCAGCTTGTAGTTGCTCAGGAAGAAGCGCATGTACCGTTCGGTCGCGCTCTCGTTGTCGCCGTCGACGGTGTCCGCCGCCGAAACCCCCACGGTGTAGGTGGACCACCCCTTGTCCAGCGCCGTCTGCATGTCCGACTCGAAGGTGGCGCTGGTCGCCTCGAACGGGTCGTTGGCTTCCGCGCACGCACCCTCGTTGGCGTGCACGCTGATGCTCGCGATCCGCTTGAGCAGGGTCGGGCCCGGCCAGCTCTGGCGTGGCGTGGTGGAGATGGCCGACGCGCGGTAGAGGTAGCTGGGCCGGTTGTCCGTGCACTTCCAGGTGTGGTCGGTCTTGCCGTCGATCTGCGCGCTCAGCACCTGCTTGCCCGCCAGACTGGCGATCGGGAACTGCAGGAAGCCACGGTAGCGCCGGCCCACGTAGTCCGGCTCCAGCCCGACGGTCACCACGGTCGCCGCCGGGTCCGGGTCACCCGGGCCGATCTTCGAGTCCTTGGTGGTGCCCGTGCTGTTGTTGGAGGTGGCGTAGGTCCACCGGTTCTGGCCGGTGTCGAAGGACGGGTCGACGACGATCGGGAAGCTGGCGGTAGCGTCGTCGAGCAGGGTGGTGTCGGGCGTGAGGAGCAGCTCGCCCCGGTCGGGGACCGCCGCCACCTTAGCCGTCTTCTGCTTGCCGCCGTCCCACATCATCGCCTCACCGGCCGTGGCGACAACGGTCCCCTTCGCTCGCGCCACCAGACCACCCTCGGGCGTACCGGCAAGCTCGGCGTCGCCGCCGACCCGGTACTTCGCTTGGCGCACACGAGGATTCTTGGCGGCCGAGGCCGTGTGCACGATCAGGTAGTGGCTGAACCCGGCCGGCCTCGCCCGCACCACCAGGTCGACGCCCGGCAGCACCCCCGGATAGGTCGCGCTGTCGGCCACCACCACGGGCGGCGGCAACGGGTCCGGCCAGGACAGGCTGAAGCTGTGCCCGCCGTGCGACAGGGTCACGAACGGGCCGTCACCGCCCGCCGAGAAGACGACATCCGCCGCGGTGGCCGCGGGCCTGATCCCCTCCGGTACCCGACGCAGCCCCGTATCGACCGGCCCCCACCGGCCGTCAGGCCCTTTGGCCCGCTGCGGCGTCACCGATATCTCGGCCGTGCGGTGCCCCGGCGGTTCGGCGAACACCCGCGTGTACTCGTCCCCGGCGTCGCCTATCTCCACCCTGGCCTGGCACGCCTTGGCCATCGCCGCGGCCCGTGCCGCGTCGCCGGCGCTGGGCGCGCACTGCGGCCCGGCCGAAGCCGGCGCGGGTAACTGTCCACTTAAGACCGCGGTTCCCGCCAGGAGCATGGCGAGGAACCATCTGAGTTGACGCATGGAAGCCCCTTTGAAAGTTCACAGGAAGCTCCCATCCTGCGAACTCCGGGCTGCACGTGTGCCGCAAAACGGCTGCATCCCAGGTCACGGCGGGTGCAGCCGGATGTCGTGTGCCAACTTAATTCACAAAGTGCGCCAATGACAAAAACTGGCCTATTGCGACGTTGCGATCTTGAGATCAGCCACTCGCTATAAAGGCACAGTTGAATAGATCTTCATCTCCAGAATTTCTGGAGAAAGTTAAGGCCCCGGAGACATAACCCTGAGGTCATCGGTCGTTCCGGGGCTCGCCCCACCAACATATACCCGCTTTGAAGAGGATGCAACGTGTTGCCGCATCACCACGTCTGGCTGCCTACGTTTCTGGGTACCGATCGATACTCATATTTCCTTCGGATAGCAGGCAAC
>DASUXL010000114.1:0-3619 GCA_036377915.1 Candidatus Limnocylindrales bacterium | reverse complement strand
GCTCGTCGGCCTCCTCGGCTACCTGACCTTCTGCTTCGGCATCGGCTTTGTCATCCTCGCCGTCGCCGTCCTCATGGCCGTGATCTTCGGCATCCTCGCGGGTGTCAAGGCCAACGAGGGCGAGCTTTACACGTACCCCATGTCTCCACAGGTCATCAAGTAAGCAAGTCCCTGATCACAGCATCTGCCAGCAGGCGGCCGCGCAGCGTCAGGCGCGCGCGGCCGCCTGTCGTTTCAAGCAGCCCGGCGGGGACCCGGCGCACGTCGATCCCGTCCAGCGGCAGCCCTTCGGACAGCCGCATCCCGAGCATGACCTCCTCCTCGCGCCGCTCGTCCGGGGTGAGGATCTCGCGGCCCTGGCCGGGCGAGACCCCGGCGGACAGGCGTGCCGCGTAGTCGCGCGGGTGTTTGACGTTCCACCAGCGGACACCGCCGATGTGGCTGTGCGCGCCCGGGCCGAACCCCCACCAGTCGCCGCCGCGCCAGTAGAGCATGTTGTGGCGGCACCGCGATCCGGGCGAGGTGGCCCAGTTGGACACCTCGTACCAGTCGAATCCGGCGGCGCTCAGGCGGGCTTCGGCGGCCAGATAGCGGTCGGCCGCGGTGTCGTCGTCGGGCGGGGACAGCTCGCCGCGGCGGATGCGGGCGGCAAGGCGGGTGCCGTCCTCGACGATCAGCGAGTAGGCGCTGATGTGGTCGACCCCGGCCGAGACGGCCCGTTCCAGGGACTCGTTGAAATCTTCGGCGCTTTCTCCGGGGGTACCATAAATCAGGTCTAAATTGATGTTTTTAAATCCTGCTTCGCGTGCCTCTCCGGCCGCGGCAACCGCGCGCCCGGCTGTGTGCTTGCGGTCGAGGATGGCGAGCACGCCCGGTGACGCCGACTGCATGCCCAGCGAGATCCGGGTGAAACCGTTGCGGCGCAAGGACTCCAACGACGACGGTGTGACCGACTCCGGGTTGGCCTCGGTGGTCACCTCGGCGCCGGGCGCCAGACCCCACGCGCTGTCGATCGCCTCCAGCAGCCGCCCCAGCTGGTCGCTGGAGAGCAGGGTGGGTGTGCCACCGCCGAAGAACACCGTCTGCACCGGCGGCGGTTTGACGAACGACGCGAGCTTGATCTCCCGCTCGACCGCGTCGAGATAGCCGAGAACGTCGGCGCCGCCCAGCTCACTCGCGGTGTAGGTGTTGAAATCGCAGTAGCCGCAGCGGCTGGCACAGAACGGCACGTGCACATAGACGCCGAAGCCTCGGCTGCCGACGTGTGCGAGCGCCGAATCGGGCAAGGCGCCCGATTCCGGGACGGGTTCTCCCTCGGGTAAAGCGGCCACGGGTCTAGTCTGCCTTCATGTCGCTCATCCGGCTCAGTCATGCGCGCGGGATCACCACGATCACCCTCGACAGCCCGAACAACCGCAACGCCCTTTCCATCCAGCTGATGCGGGAGCTGCTGGACGCGCTGGCGGTCGCGGGCACCGACCCGGACGTGCGAGTCGTCGTGCTCGACCACACCGGGCCGGTGTTCTGCTCGGGCGCTGACCTGTCCGAGACGGCCGCCGCGGTCTCCACCGGCGAGATGCCCGCCAACATCCTCGGCGACATCCTCGCCGCCGTCGTCAGCTGCCCCAAACCGGTCATCGCGGTGGTTCGCGGACCCGCCCGCGCCGGCGGGGTCGGCCTGATCGCCGCCGCCGACCTTGCCGTCTGCGCCGAGACCGCCACGTTCGCCTTCTCCGAGGTGCGCATCGGCGTCATCCCGGCGCTGATCTCGGCGACCGTGCTGCCGCGGCTCGCCCCGCGCCCCGCGGCCGAGCTTTACCTGACCGGCGACGTCTTCGACGGCACCCGCGCAGCCTCGATCGGGCTGGTCAACGCCGCGGTCAGCCCGGAAAAGATCGACAATATGGTGCGCGGCTGGTGCGGCTCGCTGGTCCGCGGCGCGCCCACCGCCCTGGCCGCCACCAAGGAACTGCTGACCCGCAACCCGACCGTGGCCGACCTCGACCACCTGGCCGTGCTGTCGCTGGAGTTCTTCGGCTCGGCGGAGGGTCGGGAAGGCGTCGCGGCGTTCAAGCAGAAGCGTGATCCATCGTGGATTCCGCCCTCATAGGGTTAGTGTGTTCGGCGTGAGTCGCAGGGGAGTTCTGACGACGCTCGTCATCTTTGTCGTGGTTTTCGGCCTCGGCGGATACCTGGCGCGCAAGCATTTCGAGGCCGGCTCGACCCTGGAGACGGTCTCCGGCCGGTGCAGCGCCGCCGATGTGCGCCTCGACGCCGACCAGATGGCAAACGCCGCCACCGTCTCCGCTGTCGGCCTGCGCCGCGGCGTCAACCCCCGGGCCATCGTGGTCGCGCTCGCCGTCGCGTTGCAGGAGTCCAAGCTGCGCAACCTCGACCACCTCGGGGACCGCAACGACCACGACTCCATCGGGCTGTTCCAGCAGCGGCCCAGTCAAGGATGGGGCTCCCCGGAGCAGATCAAGGACCAGCGCTACGCGGCCGACCGGTTCTACACCGCCCTGCTCAAGGTCAAAGGCTGGGAGGGGATGCGGGTCACCGACGCCGGGCAGCGCGTGCAACGCTCCAAATACCCTGAGGCGTACCAGAAATGGGCCGACGACGCCGAGGTGCTCGCCTCGGCGTTCTCCGGCCAGGCGCAGGGCGTGGTGAGCTGCACCGCAGACGGTGGCCCCGGCACGGCGACGGTCGACGCGGTCGAGCAGCACCTCCAGCGCGATTTCGCCCGAAAGGCCCCTCAGGTTGCCAAAGAAGGGCAGATTTTGCGGGTACCCGTAAGCGACGCCACTACAGCGTGGCAGTTTGCCCACTGGCTTGTCGCCCAGTCCCCCGCCCTCGGCATCACCAGCGTCACCGTCGCCGGCCGCCAGTGGCTCGGCGACAAGGGCGGCTGGGAAAGCGTCGAAGACCCCACGGCCACCCACGTCACCGCTCAGATCACGAGTTAAACTCGCCAGACATCACCGAGCCGGAAGGTTCAAAGGTTCTATGACTATCACCCCTCAAGCCGTCTCCGCCTATGACCCGATCACCCCGGATGCCCGCCAGGAGTTCCTCGACAACGGCTTCCTGCTGTTGCGCAACGTCCTGACCGACGAGCACCGCCAGGCCCTTGAGCAGGCCATGGACCGCGTTTACGCGGAGGAGATCGAGGCGGGTCACGGCACCAAGGACGGCACGGTCCACCTGCTTGGCTTCCTCGACCGCGACGAGCTCTTCGGTGAGCTGCTGACGCACCCACCCGTGTTCCGTTACATGTGGGGGCTGGCCGGGTGGAACATCTACACCCACCACAACCACCTCGACGTGACGCCGCCGGCGCTCGAGCCCGAGAAGCCTTACTGGGGTTGGCACCAGGACGGGTATAGGCAGAACTCGGATCCGGAGACGATGGATCCCAACCTGCCCCGGCCCATGTTCTCCCTGAAGATCGCCTATGTGATCTCGGACCTGGCGGAGACCGGCCGCGGCGCCACCAAGGTGATCCCCGGCAGCCACCTGTGGAACTCGCTGGGCCGGCCGGCCGACACCAGCGTGCAAAACCCGGACCCGGAAGGAAGCGTGGAGATCACGGCGAACCCGGGCGACGCGTTCATCTTCG
>DASUXL010000113.1:0-10227 GCA_036377915.1 Candidatus Limnocylindrales bacterium | reverse complement strand
ACAATCGGCACGGCATTGTCGAAGCGCTTCGACAGGTTTCAGAGAGGTTTACCGCGTGATAAGCCCCCGGGTCAACCCCTCGGCGTTCGCAGGTTTGTTGCAAAGACTGTCGGACGGTCGGTCTAGGCTGCGTGCCGTGATCGACGACGCCGGAGGCCACGTACCCGTTAGTCCCAAAAACGTCACAGAATTGGAGTCCCGCCCGCTGCCCTGGTGGGCCACGATGCCACCGGGCTTCTTCGATCCGCCTGCGCCCGATCCGGTCGAGCTGACGGTGCCGGTGACCCGCAGCAGGCAAAGGGTGAGGCGCAAGCCCGGCCCGGGCCGGCCATCGGTGATGACCGACGAAATGATTAAAGAAGCAACGACAATGTATGCCTCGGGCGAGTACACAGCGGCGGAGATCGCCGAGGAGCTAGGCGTCTCCCGATCGACGATCTTTCGCCACCTCGAATAGTGACACCTTTTTGAGACAACGGAGATGTGCCCCCGACAGGGACAGGTGAGGTCAGCGCTTCGGTAGATTGCCCGCGTCGACCTGGTCGAGAACCGTTGCCGCGCCGCCCTTTGCGGCGGCGCCGTGGCCGAGCACCGACGCCGTGACGCGGGTGCCGTCCTCGGGCGCCACACCCCGGGTCCGCAGCTCCTCCTCGGCCGCGGGGATCAGCCAGCCCGCAAGCGGCACGAAGTACCCGCCCAGCACCACGACCTCGGGGTCGAGCAGGTTGACTATGGTGGAGATGCCCCGGCCCAGCGCCGTGCCGGACTCGGCAAGCGCGTCGAGCGCCACCTTGTCTCCGCCCTTGGCCCGCCGGACCACCTCGTTGACGTCGAGCTCCAGGTCGGTGATGACCTCCTCGGCGGAGTCGGGCAAAGCCTTGCGCACCAAGGCACTCACTCCCGCCAGCGCCTCCAGGCAGCCGACCCGGCCGCACCCGCACGCCGGCCCGGCCGGGTCGATCTGCACGTGCCCGATCTCGCCGGGGAACCCGCGCGCGCCGTGCAGCAGCCGGCCGTCGCTGATGATCCCGGCGCCTATCCCGACCTCGCCGGTGAGGTAGACAAGGTTGGCCGCGCCGGCGTGCTCGCCGTAGCGCGACTCGGCGATGACCGCCAGGTTGGCGTCGTTGTCCACACTGACCGGATAGGACGGTTCACCCAGTGCCCGGTTGACCCGGTCGCGCAGGTCGATGTCCTGCCACCCCAGGTTGGGGGCGAGGCGTACCACGCCGTCGGCGGCGACCAGCCCCGGGACGCCGATGGTCAGGCCGAGCACCCGGCGGCCCTCCTTGATCACCCTGTTCACCGCCCGCTTGCCGAGCGCCGCAATGGCCGTGGCCGCCTGCGCGGGCGCCGCGTTGAGCCCGTCGAAGGAGCGCCGCCAGGACAGGATCTCCTCGCCGCCGAGGTCGATGGCGACCGCGGTCAGGTAGTCGGCGTTGACCTCCAGCCCGACCGCCGCATACGGCGAGCCGTCGAGCACCAGCATGGTCGCGGGGCGGCCGATGCGGTTCTCGGTCAGGCCGGTTTCGCGCAGCAGGTGCCGGTCGATGAGGTCGGCGACGAGGCTGGAGACGGTCGCCTTGTTCAGGCCCGTTGCGGCCGCGATGTCCGCGCGGGAGCAGGGCACGTGGCCGCGGACATAGCGCAGCACGACGGCGAGGTTGGTGGCGCGCACGTCGGCGAAGTCCGCCGGCTGCGGTCCGCGCGGTAGCGTAATCACCTATCCTCCTGGGTCGGCGTCGCTCCATCATGCCGCATGCCTAGTAGCCCGATGGTGGCGGTTAACAGCATGGAAACGCTCCCCTGTGGCGGTACCCGTCATCCGCTAATTTTGTTTAGTCGCAAGACGAACTAAATCTAGCGTGAACACACAGCCTCTACCAACTTCAAAAGGAGAGTGTGTCGTGCAAAACCCCCTCACGGGTGCTGCCGCGAATCGCCGCCAATTCCTTGCGCTCACAGGGCTCGGCGCGCTGGCAGCGACCAGCGGTGGCGCCCTGGCAGGCTGCAGCGGTGACAAGCCCAGCGGCCTGGCAGCCCTGCGTCTGGAACGGCAAGCTCTATGGGCTGCCCGTCTATCCGGGCGGCGCCGGTATCACCGGCACCTACTTCTATCGCACCATTGGCGATCCAGATGGCCGTGGTAACCCTGACGCTGATCCCGATCCTGCTGGTGTATCCGTTCGTGCAGCGGCACTTCACCAAGGGCGTCCTCCTCGGAGCGATCAAGGGTTGAGACGGGACAAGAAACGGGTACGCGCCTCGGCGTAGCGCTCCCTTACCATTGGCTGCGGCGGCGCGTCATGGTGGCGCACACCTTCCATCGTCCACTGAGGACGCTCTCCGGTCAGTGCCCAGGCTGCCTGCCGCGCCGCACCTTCTGCCACATACTCTCCATCCGGGGGTACCGTCACCGGCCGCCCCAAGACGGACGGCGCGATTTGTTGCACAGCAACGGATTTCGCGCCGCCCCCGATCAGGATGATGCGCCGGGCGTCGGTCCCCTGTTCGATGAGCGCGTCGAGCCCGTCGGCGAGGGCGCACAGCATGCCCTCGACCGCCGCCCGGGCCAGGTGCGCCGGGGTGGAGTTGGCAAGGTTGAGGCCGTGGATCGCGCCCGTGGCGAGCGGCTCGTTGGGTGTCCGCTCACCTTCCAGGTAGGGCACCATCACCAGTCCTCCCGCCCCGGCCGGAGCGGCCAGCGCGAGATCCGAGAGGGCCTCGACGGTGACGCCCAGCATCCTGGCGGTGGCGTCGAGCACCCTCGCGGCGTTCAACGTGCACACCAGCGGCAGGAAAACCCCTGAAGCGTCGGCGAATCCGGCCACGATCCCGGTGCCGTCCGCGGCCGGGACCGTCGCCACGCTGAACACCGTGCCGGACGTCCCGATCGAAACGATGACGTCCCCCGGTTCGGCCCCCAGCCCGAGCGCCGCCGCGGCGTTGTCCCCCGCGCCCGGACCGATCACCGCTTGCTCTCCACCCAGACCCGCGACAACGGCAAACCCCGCGCGGTCGGCGGGGCCGAGCACGCGCGGCAGGATCGCGTCGTGCCCAAGGGCCAGGCGAAGCAGGTCCTGCCGGTACTGCCCGGTCGCCGGCGACCAGTAGCCGGTCCCCGAGGCGTCACTGCGATCCGTCACAAGGGTGTCCAATGAGGACGACCCACTCAACTTCCAGGTGAGCCAGTCGTGCGGCAGGCACACCGCCGCCGTGGCCGCCGCGTTCCGCGGTTCGTGCTCGGCGAGCCAGCGCAGCTTGGTGACGGTGAAGGAGGCGACCGGCACGCTGCCGACCGCCTCCGCCCACTTGTCCGCCCCGCCCAGCTCGGTGACGAGGTCGGCGGCGGCCTGTGCCGAGCGGGTGTCGTTCCACAGCAGCGCCGGTCGCACGACCTCACCCGCCTCGTTCAGGCAGACCATGCCGTGCTGTTGCGCCCCAACGGATATGGCCGCGACATCGGCATCGCCGAGGGCGTGCCGCAACGCTTCCCACCATTTTTCCGGTGGGCACTCGGTGCCGTCCGGGTGCGCGGCCCGCCCGGTCCGGACGAGCTGCCCCGTTTCGACGTCGCGTACCACGACCTTGCACGCTTGGGTCGAGGAGTCGACCCCCGCGACGAGCGTCATGTCAGCGCGCCCCCATCAGGTGCTCGACGGCGAGCTGGTTCAGGCGCACAAACCCGCAGCCGCGCGCGCCCACGGCGTCCGCGTCGAACTTCTCGTACGCCGTCTCGTCGGCGAGCAGCTGGGCGATGCCTTCGCCCGGGGCGAGGGTCGGGGTGGACAGGTCGTCGACCTTGGCCGCGGCCCGCGCCTCGGCCACCTCGGGGTCGGCGCGGTACGCCGCCGCCTTCTCCTTGAGCAGCGTGTAGGTGCGCATGTTCGCGGCCGCCGAGGCCCACACCCCGGTGATGTCCTCGGTGCGCGACGGCTTGTAGTCGAAGTGCCTCGGGCCCTTGTACGCCTCGTTGTGCTCCAGCAGGTCGACGAGGAAGAACGCGTTGAGGATGTCGCCGTGCCCGAACACCAGGTCCTGGTCGAACTTGATGCCGCGCTGGCCGTTGAGGTCGATGTGGAACAGCTTGCCGTGCCACAGCGCCTGGGCGATGCCGTGCAGGAAGTTCAGCCCGGCCATCTGCTCGTGGCCGACCTCGGGGTTGAGGCCCACGAGGTGGGAGTGCTCAAGCTCGTTGATGAAGGCCAGGGCGTGCCCGACCGTGGGCAGCAGGATGTCGCCGCGGGGCTCGTTGGGCTTGGGCTCCACCGCGAAGCGGATGTCGTACCCCTTCTCAATCACATACGACGTCAGCAGGTTGAGCCCTTCCGCGTAGCGGTCGAGCGCGTCCCGCACGTCCTTGGCCCCGTCGTACTCGGTGCCCTCACGCCCGCCCCACAGCACATAGGTCTTGGCGCCCAGCTCGGCGGCGAGGTCGAGGTTGCGCAGCACCTTGCGCAGGGCGAAGCGGCGCACCGACCGGTCGTTGGCGGTGAACGCACCGTCCTTGAAGACCGGGTGGGTGAACAGGTTGGTGGTGGCCATCGGCACGATCATGCCGGTCTCTTCGAGTGCCGCCTTGAACCGGTCGATGTGGCCCTGACGGTCCGAGTCGCTTGAGCCGAACGGGATCAGGTCGTCGTCGTGGAAGGTGACGCCGGTGGCGCCCAGCTCCGAGAGGCGGTGGACGGTCTCGACCGGGTCCAGCGGTGGCCGGGTGGCGTCGCCGAACGGGTCGCGCGCCGGCCACCCGACGGTCCAGAGTCCGAAGGTAAAGGGTGTGCTCATGTCTCCAGGTTCTCCTGCTCTCTGATGATGACTTGGTTCGGCGTGGTACGGCCCGCGACGCTGGCGAATTCGACCCCGGCGATGCGTGCGGGCCCGTGGGATTCAACGATGAAGGTGTCGCCCTCGCGCCGCGCGGCGATCCGGGTCACGCCGTCATCGTCGCGGAGCTCGGCCGAGGCGTCCAGCCCGCCGAAGCTGAGCAGCGTGATCTCGCGCCACGGTCCGTCCGGCACGTGCTGAGCTTCGGCGACGGTCGGGATGAGCGCGCCGGCGGCGGCGAACAGCGGAAAGCGCTCCATCGGCGAGCTTGTCCGGACCATCGCCGGCCCGCTGTGGACGGCCCCGGTCCACCAGTCCACCCAGTCGCCGGCGGGCAGGTACACGTCGCGCTCAGGCGCTTCGCCGACGATCGGGGCGACCAGCAGCGAGGGTCCCATGCGGTATTGGTGTTCGGCGCGCCACGCCAGCGAGTCGCCGGGGGAGTCGACCATCATCGCCCGCATCATCGGCTCGCCCGTCTCGGCGCTGCGCAGGGCGGCCGAGTACAGGTAGGGCAGCAGCCGGTAGCGCAGCCGCAGCACCTCGATGACGTCGTCCTCCACCGCCGGGAAGTGCCAGGGCTCGCGCGTGGTGGTGCCGTGGAAGCGCACCAGCGGCGACAGCGCGCCGAACTGCGCCCAGCGCAGGTACAGGTCGTCGCTCGGGGTGCCGCAGAAGCCGCCGGAGTCGTGCGACCAGTAGGGCACGCCGGACAGCCCGTGCGCCAGGCCGCCGTTGAGCGTCGTGGCAAGCGCCGGGAAGGAGCACATGGTGTCGCCGCTCCACTGGGCGGCGTGGCGCTGCCCGCTGAGGTAGGACGAGCGGGCCCACACCATCTCGTGCCCGTTGACCTCCCGGGTCACGGCGGTGACCGCGTCGTTGTAGAGCAGGGAGTAGATGTTGTGCAATTCAGTCCCGCTCATTCCATTGAAAGCAACGGCATCAGCGGGTACCCCTTCGGCAAAATCGGTTTTGAAAATGTCCACGCCTTGGCGCGCCACCGCACGCACGAGGCCCTGGAACCAGGCTGTCGCTTCAGGGTTGGTGAAGTCAATGATCCCCCCTGCGGGGAAGCTGCCGTGCCAGGAGTCGGCGACATAGGCGCCACCGTCCTTGCGGCGCAAGAGGTATCCCTTCTCCGCCGCCTCGCCGAACCGGGCTGAGTTGGTGCTCAGGTACGGGTTCATCCACACGCAGACCCGGAACCCGTCCTCGTGCAGCCGGGCGATCATCGCCTCGGGCTCGGGGAAGGCGTCGGGGTCCCAGCTCATCTCCGACCACCGGCCGTCGGGCTGCCAGTAGGTGTCGAGATGCAGTACGTCGCAAGGGATTCCGTGCTCGCGGATGGTCGCGGCGCGCTTGAGCACCGCCTCCTCGGTGTCGCGGATGAAGCCGGAGGAGATCCAGGTGCCGAAGGCCCACTTGGGTGGGCAGACCGGCCGCCCGGTGAGGTGGTCGTAGCGGTCGAGCACGTCGTTGGGTGCCGGCCCGGCGAGCACGTAGTAGTCGAGCAGGTCGTCGGGGACGATGAGCTGCACCGAGCTTTGCGTCGAGGCGCCGAAGTCGAGCTCCACCGGCATGCCGGAGTCGATGACGATGCCGTAGCCGCGGCTGGACTGGTAGAACGGCACGTTCTTGTAGGCGCGGTCGGATTCGCTGCCGAAGGCGTCGAAGTTCCACATCAGCGGGCGCTGGCCGCGCAGGTTCAGCGGCAGGAAGCGCTCGCCGGTCCCGACGAGCACCTCGTCCGCGGCGAGCTGGAAGCTCTCGTGATAGGCGACTACCCCTCCGTCCACTGTGGAGCATCCAAATGGGAGGGTGCGCAGCCGCCCGGAGATGTCGACGAGGCCGGGGTCGGTCTCCAGGATGGTCCTGCCGCGCTGGCTGAAGCTGATGTGCCACGGGTCAAGGGTCACGACGGCGGTCAGCGGGCCCGCCGTGAGCCTTATGGTCTGGCCCACCTCCACCGTCGCGCGCGCCGACAGGTCGGGCTTGGTGAGCGGAAGCATTCGCGCGGAACGGGTCTGGGCCGTCGGGTCGGAGCTGAGCCGCACCCGGATGATGCCCTCGCCGGCGGCGCAGATCTGGACGTGCAGCGCCATGCCGGCTTCGGTCATCGCCTTGAGAGTGACACCATTGTCATCGGTGGAGATCAGCTCGGCTCGGGTGACGGAGGAGGGCCCGGGGTCGCCATGCGCCCGTCTGGGAAGCTCCGGAGGATCGGCGACGAAGTATTCGTGCACGACGAGCGGCGGGCGGAAGGGCATGACCAGCTCCTTGACACATCGGTGGGGTGCCCTTAGTTTTCCGTCTAGCCAAACAAACGTCAACCGGCGGGGAAATTTAGGTGTATCTATACGGCGGCGACTACAACCCCGAGCAGTGGCCCGAATCGACCCGCTCGCAGGACCTTGAACTAATGCGCGAAGCACGGGTCAACCTCGTCACCGTCGGGGTCTTCAGCTGGTCCCTTCTCGAGCCCGCACCGGGCGTCTTCGAATTCGATTGGCTGGACAGGGTTCTGGACGACCTGCACGCCGCCGGCATCGGGGTGTGCCTGGCCACCCCGACCGCGTCCCCGCCGCCCTGGTTCACCCTCGCCCACCCGGACGCATTGCCGCAGACCCGCGAGGGCGTGCGCCTGGTCCACGGTTCGCGTGACACCTACTGCGTCAACGCCCCCGCCTATCGCGAGGCCTGCCGTGACATCGCCACGCGGCTCGCGCAGCGCTACGCCCGGCATCCGGCCCTGCGCTTCTGGCACGTCCACAACGAGTACGGGACGTGGTGCTTCTGCGACCACTGCGCCGTCGCCTTCCGCGAGTGGCTGCTTCTTCGCTACAGCGAGATTGCCGCTCTGAACGAGGCTTGGACGGCAGCCTTCTGGAGCCAGCGCTACGGCCGCTGGGAGGAGATCCTGCCGCCGCGCGCCACCCAGTACCTGCGCAACCCCGCGCACGAGCTCGACTACCGGCGCTTCCTGTCCGACGCCATGCTTGCCGCCTACCGCGAGCAGCGTGACATCATCCGGGCGGCCGGCGGATCGGCCCAGGTCACCACGAATTTTGTTCTGGGTCAATGGGTACCGGTGGATCACGCCCGCTGGGCAGGTGAGGTGGACGTGGTCGCGATCGACAGCTATCCCTCCACAGTGGACAGCGCTCTGGCTGAATCCGCGTTCGCCGCCGACGCCGCCCGCGGCTGGGCCGGCGGCGGCGAGTGGCTGCTGATGGAGCACCCGCCGCGAGACTCGCCCCTGATGGAGCGGATCGCCCTCGCGCACATCGAACGCGGCTCCAAGGGCGCCCTGTTCTTCCAGTGGCGCGCGAGCCGGGGCGGGGCCGAACAGTGGCACCCGGCGCTGGTGCCCCACGGCGGCCGGGACACTGCCATGTTCCGCCACACCGTGGCGCTCGGCTCCCGCCTGGCCTGCCTCCCGCCGCGTGAAGCTCTCGCCCGCGCCCGAGTCGCCGTGTGGTACGACGAGCAGTGCTCGTGGGCGTTGCAGGCCACGCACCACCTGCCGGTCAAGCTCGACTACGAGGCGGAGGTGCTGCGCTGCCACTCCACATTGGAGGCCGCCGGCCACCGCGTGGACGTGATCCCGCCCGGCACCCCGCTGACGGACTACGAAACCGTCGTGGTGCCCGCCGCGTACATGCTCAGCGACGCCTCGGTCGCCGCGCTGCGCGACTACCCGGGCCGCCTGCTGGTGGGACAGTGGTCCGGGACGGTCGACGAACACCTTCGCGTCAGGCATTGCCTACCCTTTGACCGCACCTTGCAGGCCTCCTACGATCTGCCGCTCGGCGAGCGTGAAGAACAGTAGGGCGGGCAGCATGGCCAGTGAGGTGAAGGCGAGGATTCCCGCGGTGTCGGAGGTGTACTGGGTGGAGAAGTTCTGCACACCGAGGGGCAGGGTGTGCAGGTCGACGTCGCTGAGCACGAACAGTGGCAGCAGGAAGGCGTTCCAGCTGGCGACGAACCCGAGCACGCCGACGGTGACGAGTGCGGGGACCGACAGCGGGAGCATCACGCGCCAGAAGAAGCCGAGTTTGCTGCTGCCGTCGATGAGCGCGGCGTCCTCAAGTTCGATGGGGACGGCCACCAGGAAGGGCCTCAGGATGACGATCGTCGCGGGGAGCTGGAAGGCGACCTGGGGCAGGATGACGGCGTAGTAGGAGTTGATCAGGTCGAGGTCGCGCAGCATCAGGTACAGCGGCAGGATGGCTGCTCCTGCGGGGAAGAGCAGGCCGAGGGTGAAGAAGGTGTAGAGCGCTTCGCGGCCGCGGAATCTGTAGCGGGCCAGGACGAATGCGGCGCAGACGCCCAGGGCCATCACGCCCAGGGTGGTGCCGAGGGCGATCACGGTGCTGTTGGTGAGCTGGGTCCAGAACTTGCCCTGTGTCAGCACCCGCCCGTAGGTGCTCCACACCCACGGGTCGGGTAGCCCGGCGGGGTCGGCGTTGATCTGGGGGGTGTCGCGGAAGCCGCCGAGGATCACGTAGATCACGGGTGTGATCGACACGGCGGCGATCGCGAGCGCCAGCGCGTAGGTCAGCGGACTGCTCAAGCGCACCGGCCGGCGCCTTTTCGATGCGGAAGGGACAGCGTTTGCGGTCATTCTCAGCTCACCCTTCCGGTCAGTGCGCCCTGGAGGTCGCGGCGCAAGACGAAGCGCTGGAACAGCAGTGCGGCAACGAACGAGATGACGAACAGGATCACGGCTACGGCGTTGCCGTACCCCCAGAGCCTGGCGAAGAAGCCGTTGTCAACCATGTACGTGGCCATGGTGTTGGCCGCACCCAGCGACCGGGTCGACGCCGCCGCGACCACCCAGATGACGTCGAAGACCTGTAGCGAGCCGATGATGGACAGGAACATCCAGATCCGGATCGTCGGCCCGAGCAACGGGATCGTGATGTGCCGCTGGATCTGCCACCAGCTGGCCCCGTCAATGGCGGCCGCCTCGGTCAGCTCATCGGGCACATTGGACAGTCCGGCCAGGAACAAGATGATGGCGAACCCGACGTACTTCCAAGTCAAGATGAACAACAGCGTCCAGATGATGAGCGGGAGATCCGAAAGCCACCCCTGCACGAGGCTGCCCAAACCGAGCGATTTCAGTACCGCATCCACGCTGCCGTCGCGGATGAGCATGAGTTTCCACATGATGCCGACGGTGACCTCGGCAAGCACATACGGCACGAAGACCAGCAGCCGGAAGAACGCCCGCCCACGGAAGCGGCGATTGAGCAACAACGCCACACCCAACGCGATCGGACCCTGCACCAGCAGCGACCCACCCACGATGATGCCGTTGTTCCACAACGCATCCCGAAAGATCGGATCCTCAAACGCCAGCACATAATTACGCCAGCCCACAAACTCCGTCGGCGG
>DASUXL010000112.1:0-31428 GCA_036377915.1 Candidatus Limnocylindrales bacterium | reverse complement strand
GACCCGCGCCGCGACTCCGCCCGGCTGCGCCCCCTGGTCGGGGTCCAGCTTCAGGAGTCCTCCCTGCAAGACAAGATCACCGTGCGGGAGGCGATGCACCTGTTCGCCTCCTTCTATCCCAACCCGGCCCGGCCCGACCGGCTCATCGACGAGCTCGGCCTGAGCGAGTCGGCGAAAACCCCGTACGCCAAGCTTTCCGGCGGCCAGAAGCAGCGGCTGTCAATCGCCCTGGCGCTGGTCGGCAATCCGAAGATCGCGATCCTCGACGAGCTGACCACCGGCCTCGACCCGCAGGCGCGGCGCGACACCTGGCAGCTCATCTCCGCCGTGCGCGACCGCGGCGTCACGATCGTGCTCGTCACCCACTTCATGGACGAGGCCGAGCGGCTGTGCGACCGGATCGCGGTCATCCACTCCGGCCACGTCACCGCGCTGGACACCCCCGCGGCGCTGACCGCACGCGTCAATGACCCGCGCATCCAACGGCCCAACCTCGAAGACGCCTTCCTCGAACTGACCTCTGGAGGTCCCGCGTGAACACCCTGTTGCTCCGCACCGAATTCCGGCTCTACACCCGCGACATCGCCGCTGTCATCTTCGGCTTGATCATGGCCCCGATGATCCTGGTGATCCTCGGCAGCATCCCGTCATTCCGCGAACCCAACCCAGATCTGGGCGGGCACACGGTGATCAGCCTGTACGTCCCGATCATGCTGATGATGGTGCTGGCGATGGTGGCCCTGAGTGCGGCACCCCTCCAGCTTGCCGTCTATCGGGAGCGGGGCATCCTGCGGCGGCTCGCCACCACCCCGGCCCGCGCCCGCGACCTTCTGCTGGCCCAAGCCGCCGTGCAGGGCTCGGTCCTGCTGACCGGCGCGGCGGCGGTCGTAATGATCGGCCGCCTTGCCTACGGCGTGCGGCTGCCCGCCAACCCGGCCGCGTTCGTCCTGGCCTTCGTGCTCACCGCCGCCGCCCTGCTCGGCATCGGCCTGATGATCGCGAGCCTGAAGAACAGCAAAGTGGTACAGGGTGTCGGCAGCGCGACGTTCTTCCCGCTGATGTTCTTCGCCGGGCTGTGGGTCCCACGGGAGGCGATGCCCGAGTCACTGCGCAACGTCAGCGACTTCACCCCGGTCGGCGCCGGTGTGCAGATGCTGCAGGACGCCACCGCCGGTGACTGGCCCCAGTTTCTCCACCTGGGCGTCCTGGCGGGCTGGACCCTTGTCGCCTGGGTCGGCGCGGTCCGGACCTTCCGCTGGTCTTAACTACTGGGCGATCCACTCCGAGTGGAGCACGGCGAAATCGATCTCCGTGCTCCACTCCCCTTTGAACCACTCGTTTTCCACGAGGCGGGCCTCCTGCCTCATCCCGAGGCGGCGCAACACCCGCGCCGAAGCCTCGTTACGTTCGTCGATACGCGCGATGATGCGGTGCAGGCCCAGCTCCTCGAAGCCCAGCCGCAGCATCGCGCGTGCCGCTTCGGTGGCGTAACTACGGCCCCGCCAGCTCCGTCCTCGCCCAGTGCGTCGCCAGCCGCTCGGCGATCACCTCCCGGTCCATCGGTTCGAACGGGACGTAGCGGCAGACCTCCGGCACACTTCGATACGCAAGCAGCGCATCGGTATCGGCCCCGGTCAGCGGGCGCAGCAGCAGACGCTCGGTGCGGATCGGGTACCCGGGGCGTAATTCGTTCGGCACGTGATCATTATGGGCGTCGTCAGGGCGCGCGACGGCTAGCTCGACGTCGGGCGCGGCTCGGTGGCCGAGCGCAGCTGCAAGCCCTTCCCGTTGGCGTTCAACAGTTCCAGCCGATCCGCGTCGACCTTCACCGTCACCTGCCCCTCCAGGGCGGCCAGCACCGCCGCTTCGAGCGCGTCGATGTCGCCACCGCACGCCTTCTTGGTGGTGACGATGTCGGAGATGACCACCTTGCCCGGGCCGTGCAACGCCTGCCCGTTCAAGCTGTTGCAGCCGGTGTTGCCCACCACCCTGTCCCCGTCGAACTCCAGGAAAGCCTCGGCACCCGCCGGAACCGAGCCGGCGGACTGGCCGGTGATCACCGACTCGACCACCCAGCGCGTGCCCAAGAGCGACTGATCCGGCTCGACCACCTTGCGGTCGACCAGCTTCAGCACGGCACCGTCGCCCGTGAGCGTCAGCTCATCGCCGAACAGGACATTCCTGGGACCGGTCTGAAGGAAGCCGGTCAGCCACTGGTCCTGCGCCATCAACGCCTGCTCGCACGCCATGTCCGTGCCGCCCATGTCCGAGACCTTCATCCGGTCGCCCTCGAAGACGACCTCCCCGAACAGGTGATTACACCCGGCATTCGCGGTGATCTTGCCCTTCTCCGGGAAGGACAGCATGATCCGGGTCTGCGGCGCGAGCGAGTGCCCGGACACCTCCGTCGACAGGAACGTCCTGCCGAGCAGCTCCGCCCCGTCACCGGCCGGTGAACCGCCGGGTTCGTGGCCCGAGGCGCAAGCCGACAGCAGCAACAGGGCAACAACAGCCACCACAAAGCGCGACGTCATGAGCTCTTGGACGCCCCCGGGGAGGACGGGGTTCCCCGCAGCACGGCACCGAAGCGCTCCGCGGCGACGGCCACGGCGGCATCGCGAGCTGCCACCGCTTCCTCGACTTTGAGGGTACGGTCGGCGGCCCGGAACGTGAAACTGTAGGCGAGCGAGCGTTTGCCCTCCTCGATCCCCTTGCCCGAGTACACGTCGAAGAGCCGGACCGACTCCAGCAACGGGCCGGCGCCCTCGACGAGCGCGTCCTGCACCGCCCGCGCCGGGACCTCCTCGGCCACCACCAGAGCCACGTCGATGAGCGCGGGCGGATAGTTGGACAGCACCGGCGCGGGGGTCTGGGCCGGCAGCGGGACCGCGTCCAGCGTCAGCTCCATCGCGCAGGTTCCCCTTGGCACGTCAAGCTTCTCGCACACCACCGGATGCAGCTCGCCGGCGGTCCCCACCCTGTGGCCGCCGATGCTGAACGACGCACACCTGCCGGGGTGGAACGGGTGCGCCACCACCTGCGTGACCTCGACGGTGGAGGTCGGCGAGGCGACCGCGATGACGTCGCGGGCGGCCTGCACCGCGTCGGCCCACGAGGCCGCCCGGCCGGGGCCCCACCAACCGGAGCGCTCGAACTCGCCGGTGAGTACCGCACCCACATGCCAAGGCTGGTGAGGCACAGCCTCGTTCGCCGCCTGCCAGGTCTGCTCGTCCGGGCGCCCGGCGACACCCATCTCGGGCGGCGCCTTCCTCCCCGGCGCCGGCAGGAACACCAGCCCCTGCTCGAAAAGTGCCACGTCCCGCTGCCCCCGGCCGAGGTTGCGCCGCAGCGCCGTCACCAGCCCGGGCAGCAGGCTCGTCCGCATGAACGGCTCCTCCTCCGACAGCGGGTTCCGCAGCCGCACCGCGCCGGCCGGGATGCCAAGCGTCTCAATGATTTCCGGCGACATGAAGGGGTACGAGAGCACCTCCACGTAGCCCTGCTCGGCCAGTGTCCGCCCGATGGAACGGCGGCGCCGCTGCTCGGCGGTGAGCCCGTTGCCGGGCGGGGCGATCGGCAGCACGCTGGGCACGGCGTCGAAACCGTCAAGGCGCACCACCTCCTCCACCAGATCGGCGCCCTCGCGCAGGTCCGGCCGCCACGACGGCGGGATCACGTCGAGCCGGTCGTCGTAGGCCGCCACATCGCAGCCGATCTCGGAGAGCAGGTCGGCCACGCGGGTCGCCGGGTACTCCACGCCGATCAGCTTGCTCGGCTTGTCCGGCGCCATCGAGACAATCACCGGTGAAGGCGGGTAGTTCAGGTCGAGCACCTCGTCCCCGACGGTCCCCCCGCCATACTCGACGAGGAGGCTGACCGCCCGCTCGACCGCGACCAGGCACAGCTCCCGGTCGACGCCACGTTCCCAGCGCTTGGCCGCCTCACTGAACAGCTTGTGCCGCCGGGCTGTCCGGCCCACCATCGCCGGATCCCAGTGCGCCGCCTCGAAAAGCACGGTGGCAGTCTCCGGCGCCACCTCCGAGGTCACGCCGCCCATCACGGCCGCCAGCGAGATCGGACCGGTGTCGTCGCAGATCACCATGTCCTCCTCGCTGAGCACCCGGGTGGCACCGTCCAAAGTGGTCAGCTTCTCCCCCGCCTTGGCGCGCCGTACCACCAGCGGACCGGCGATCCGGTCGGCGTCGAAGGCGTGCATCGGCTGGCCCAGCTCCAGCATCACGTAGTTGGTGATGTCGACGGGCAGGCCGAGGGTACGGATACCGGCCGTGGTCAGGCGGCGCTTCATGAAATCGGGCGTCGGCGCCTGCGGGTCAACCCCGCGCACCAGGCGCGCGGCGAAACGGTCGCAGCCGGCCGGGTCCTCGATCGTCAGCGGCCACGCGGGCTCCGGCGTGCCCTCGGTGCGCGGGCCGAAACCCGGGTCGCGGAAGGGGATCTCGTAGGCGTGCGACAGCTCTCTGGCCAAGCCGCGCACGCTCATCTGGTACCCCCTGTCCGGGGTTATCTCCAAAGCCAGCCCGATGTCGTCCATGCCCAGCACGGGACGGGCATCTTCGCCGGGCTTTGCCAGGCTTTCCGCAGACAGCACGATGATGCCGGAGTGGTCGTCGCCGAGACCCAGCTCCCGCGCGGAGCAGATCATGCCGTGCGACACGCGCCCGTAGGTCTTGCGCGAGCCCACCGCGAACCCGCCCGGAAGCACGCCACCGGGCAGGATGACCACGACCAGATCGCCCTCGCTGAAGTTGCTGGCGCCGCAGATCACCTCCTGCGGGGCGGACCGTCCAATGTCGAGTGTCACGAACCGGATCGGCTTCTTGAACTCGGTCAGCTCCTCGACGGTCAGCACGCGACCGACGACGAGCTCACCCGAGACGGTGGTGCGCTGGTCGACGACGTGCTCGACCTCGATGCCAAGATTGGTCAGCTTCGCGTCAAGCTCTTGCGCCGTCACGCCTTCGGGCAGATCGACGAACTCACGCAGCCAGGAGACTCCCACCTTCATGGCTCAGTGCACCTCCATGCCGAACGCGCGGCTGAACCGCACATCGCCCTCGATCATCTCCCGCATGTCGGACAGCCCGTTGCGGAACATCAGCGTGCGCTCGATGCCCATGCCGAACGCGAAACCCGAATACTCCTCCGGGTCGATACCGCAGGCGCGCAACACATTCGGGTTGACCATGCCGCAGCCGCCCCACTCGACCCACTGCGGCCCGTCCCGATGCTCCTCGAACCACACGTCGAACTCGGCGCTCGGTTCGGTGAACGGGAAGTAGTGCGGGCGCCAGCGGGTCCGCGCCCGCGGCCCGAACATCGCCCGCGCGAAATGGTCAAGCGTGCCCTTCAGGTGGGCCATGGTGATGCCCCTGTCCACCACGAGTCCCTCGACCTGGTGGAAGACGGGCGAGTGGGTCGCGTCAAGCTCATCGGTGCGGTAGACCCGGCCCGGTACCACGATGTAGATCGGCGGCTTGCGGCTGAGCATCGTGCGCGCCTGCACCGGACTCGTATGGGTTCTGAGCACCAGCCCGTCACCCACCCAGAAGGTGTCCATCAACCCCCGCGCCGGGTGGTCCGGGGCGATGTTGAGCGCGTCGAAGTTTGCCCACTCCAGCTCCACCTCGGGGCCCTCGGCGATCTCATAACCCATGCCCACGAACAGGTCACCGACGCGCTCCATCAGGGTCGTCAGCGGATGCCTTGCGCCCCTTGGCCTGCGGTCCCACGGCAGGGTGACGTCGACCCGCTCGGTGCGCAGCACCCGGTCGGCCTCCCGCGCCCTGAGGGCCTCCATCCGCTCGTCGAACGCCTGCTGGACCGCGGAACGGGTTTCGTTGACCCGCTTGCCCGCGTCGGCCTTGGCGGCCGGCGGCAGCGAGCCGATCTCGCGCCGCGCCAGCGACACCGGCGAACGGTCACCCAGATGGGCCGGCTTGAGCGCGGTCAGCGCGTCCACATCGGACGCTGCCGCGAAGGCGTCACTCGCCTTCTGCACCGCCTCCGCGAGCGCCTCCGGGCTGAGCAGGGCAGCCTGCTTCGGATCGTAAGGATCGTTGCGATATGTCATGAGAACAGAACTCCAAGTGCGGCAACCGGTCAAGTCTAGGACCACGTGGCTTTGCCACAGCCCACCGGTCGCCCCACCTCACCGACCGGCGGGCGGGCTAAAGCTGTCCAGACGCGTGATGCGCACGAGCCGAAGCATACAGGCACACCGCAGCGGCGCCCGCGAGGTTAAGGCTCTCGGCCATTCCATATATGGGTACCCTCACCCGCTCCACCCGTTCGAGCAGCTCATCAGGCAGGCCGTGAGCTTCCCCGCCGAACAGCCAGGCGGTCGGCCCGCCCAGGTCAAGTTCGAAAAGATCGTTCTCCCCGCGCCCCGTCGTCGCCAGGACCCTCATGTCCAACCCGTCCAGGACACGGCCGGTGTCCCTTTCACGGACCACGTCGACGTGGAACAGGCTGCCCGCGCTCGCCCGCACGCACTTGCCGTTGTACGGATCCACCGCCTCGCCCGCGAACACCACCGCACCGGCACCGGCCGCGTCAGCGGTGCGCAGGATCGTCCCGGCATTGCCCGGATCGCGGATGTCCACGAGCACCGCGACCAGCCCGGGCTGCTTGGCCAGAGCCTCCTCCAGCCCGACGTCGACCCGCTCACACACCGCCACAACCCCTTGCGGCGTAACCGTTTCCGCCAGCGCCACCATCGCCTGCCCGTCCACGACCGAGGCGTCGGGATACTCGTGGGCACGGTCCGCGGTGGCGAAAAGCTCGACGACCACGCCCGCCACGAGCGCCTCCCGCACCGCCTGCGGCCCCTCGGCGAGAAAGCGCCCGGCCTTGTCCCGCTCCCGGCGCCGATGCAGTTTGAGGGCAGAAGAAACCCGGGGTGTCCGCACGGTGTACGGACGAACCCCGGGTACGTCAGCCATCTACGCTGCCTGGGCCTGCGCGACCGCCTTCTTGGCGACCTCGACGATGGCGACGAACGCCTTCTCGTCGTTCACGGCCAGCTCGGCGAGGATCTTGCGGTCCACCTCGATCCCGGCCAGGCGAAGACCCTGGACGAGACGGTTGTAGGTGATCCCGTTCGCACGGGCACCCGCGTTGATCCGCGTGATCCACAGCTGGCGGAAGTCGCCCTTGCGGTCCTTGCGGTCACGGTAGGCGTACTGCATCGAGTGGAGCATCTGCTCCTTGGCCTTGCGGTACAGGCGCGAGCGCTGCCCGCGGTACCCCTTGGCTCCCTCGAGCACAACCCGGCGCTTCTTGTGGGCGTTGACCGCCCGCTTGACGCGTGCCATTACGTTTCCTCCTTATCTGGCGCGCGTCAGCGCCCGAGCATCTTCTTGACCCGCTTGATGTCCGCCTTGGAAACCTCGACGGTGCCGCTCAGATCGCGGGTTTCGCGGGAGGACTTGACCTCCAGGCGGTGGCGCAGTCCGGTCTGCTGGCGCAGGATCTTGCCTTTGCCAGTGACCTTCACCCTCTTGCCCATGCCGGTGTGGCTCTTCATCTTCGGCATTTTCGAAGTTCTCCCCTTGACTACTTGTGCTTGGTGCTTGTCAGCCTTGCGCCGAAGCCTCGGCGACGGTCTCCTCGGTCGCCGGCTCCGTGCTGGCCGCTTCGCTGTCGCCCTTGCGGGCGGCAGTCTTGCCGCCGCGATGCGGCGCAAGCACCATGATCATGTTGCGACCATCCTGCTTGGCCTGGGACTCGACAAAACCCATGTCCGCTACCTCTTCCTCGAGCTTGCGCAGGAGCCGGAAACCCAGCTCCGGGCGGTGCTGCTCGCGGCCGCGGAACATGATCGTCACCTTGACCTTGTCTCCTGCCTTGAGGAATCGCAGCACGTGACCCTTTTTGGTCTCGTAGTCATGCGAATCAATCTTCGGCCGAAGTTTCATCTCCTTGATGACCGTCTGTTGCTGGTTCCGCCTGGCTTCCCTGGCCTTGAGCGCGCTCTCGTACTTGAACTTGCCGAAGTCCATGAGCTTGCAGACCGGGGGACGCGCCAACGGCGCAACCTCGACCAGATCCAAGTCAACATCCGCGGCCAGCTGAAGAGCTCGCTCCAGCGGGACAATGCCCACCTGCTCGCCCTCGGGGCCGACCAAACGGACCTCTCGTGCCCGGATCTGTTCGTTTACGCGTGGCTCGACGCTGATGTGGCCTCCTAGATCGTTCTTTCCGTGTCTCGCGACCCGAAAAAGCAGAAGGCCCAGACATTGCTGTCCGGGCCTGCTCGACCGGTCGCGTGCACGTCAGCACACCCCAAGCACAGTGGCTCAGGTGACCGGACCCGATGCGCCTCAGTGGCGAAAGGGTGGGAGCAGGCGCTCCGCTTGATTGACACACCCATTTAAGGGCATGCCAAGGTCGACCTGTCTAGGTTAGCACACTATTCTGCTCATGCAGCGCACGGAGGTGCCGGACGGCACGCAGCGCGTGCTCCTTGTCCACCGCCTGCACCGCCAGCACCGACACCGTGTCGTCGTTGACCAGCTCCAGGCTCAGCCACGGCCGGCCCCGATCGAAGCTCACCTTGCGGATCACGCTCCACGGCAGCTCGTACCCGCCGATGATGTTGCGGACCTTGACCCCGCTCGAGTCCGCCTCAACCCGCGGCCTGGCGATCAGCATGATCCCGGCGGCGAAGACCACCCCCAAGCCGATCATTGCGTACTGGTCGCCGGGCTTGAAAACCCCTTCGCCCACGGTGGTCAGCGCCGTGCCGATCACCGTGAACAACACAAAGATCGCGGCGGCAGCGGCCGCGCAAACGACCCGAACCCTTTTCGGTCGATGAATCACTTGATCCGCCTCACAACCGGCACGCGTGGATGTCAGTCACCAGGATCGCCCTGGCGCCCAGCTCATACAACTCGTCCATGATCCGGTGGACCTCGCCGCGCAGCACCATCGCCTGGACCGCCACCCAGCCCTCCCGGTGCAGGGGCGAGATCGTTGGCGACTCGATCCCGGGCGTGATCGCGCACGCCTCCTCGAGGCCGTCGGCGCGCACGTCATAGGCGAGCATCACATAGCGCCGGGCGACCAGAACGCCTTGCAGCCGGCGCAGGATCTGCGTGATCGACCCGTTGCCCTGTGCCGGGGTGCGCCCGATCAGCACCGCCTGCGACTCCAGGATCGGCTCCCCGATCGGCTTGAGCCCCGCCTGGCGCAGGGTGGCGCCGGTCGCCACGACATCGGCGATGGCGTCGGCGACACCGAGGCGCACCGCGTTCTCCACCGCGCCGTCAAGCGTGATCACATCGGCCTTGACCCCGTTGGCGACGAGGTAGCGCTCGACGACCCGGGGATAGGCCGTGGCGATGCGCAGCCCGTCCAGCGGGCGGTGCGGTTCCGGCGCCGCGAACCGGAAGGTCGCCTCGGCGAAACCAAGTTCCAGCAGCTGCGTCACGTCCGACCCGGAGTCGATCAAGAGGTCCTGGCCGGTGATCCCCAGATCCAGGTCGCCCGACCCGACATAGGTCGCGATGTCGCGCGGGCGCAGATAGAAGAATTCGACGTCGTTGTCGCTGTCCAGGCAGGTGAGGTCGCGGTCGTCGGTTCGCTGGAGGTAACCGGCCTCGCGCAGCATCAGCGAGGCGGGTCGGGACAGTGTGCCCTTGTTCGGCAGGGCGATCCTCAGCACTTTCCTTGCTCCTAAAGGTGTCTGTAGACGTCTTTGAGCTCCACGCCGGCGGCAAGCATCAGCACCTGCGCCTGGTAGAGCAGCTGGGAGATCTCCTCGGCGGCGCGTTCGCGCCCCTCATGCTCGGCGGCCATCCACGACTCGGCGGCCTCCTCGACCACCTTCTTGCCGACGCTATGGACTCCGGCCCGCACGGCGGCCACCGTGGCCGACCGCGGATCCCCGGTCGCGACCTTCTCCCGCAGCTCCTCGTAAAGCTCTTCGAACGTCTTCACCGGGCAATTGAAGCACGCGCGGGTGTCTAACCCGCCGCGATATCCCGCAGCGTGACGGCGGCGTCGAGGGCGGCGACCACCGCGTCCCAGCCTTTGTCCTCATTGGACTCGGGCAGCCCGGCCCGGTCACGGGCCTGCTGCTCGTTGTCGACCGTCAGCACGCCGTGCGCCACCGGCGTCGACTCGTCCAGCGCCACCCGGGTCAGCCCGTCCGTGACCGACTGGCTCACATACTCGAAGTGGGCAGTCTCACCCCGGATCACCACGCCCAGCGCCACCACCGCGTCGTGCTGCTTGGCCAGCGCCTGGGCGACGACGGGAAGCTCGACAGAGCCGGAGACCCGGGCGACCGTCACCGACGCCACGTTGCACGCCTTGGCCGCCTCCTGCGCCCGGGTGAGCATCTGCTCCACCAGGTCCGCGTGCCAGCGGGTGGCGACGATGCCCACGCTCATCCCGCTCGCGTCCACAGTGGACGGCGCGGGCGCCCCGTGCCCGGCCATCAGCTCAAACCCTCCAGCTCGCCATCCTCCAGCTCGGCCGGCAGGTCAAGATCGTGACCCATGCGGTCGCGCTTGGTGCGCAGGTACGCGAGATTCTCCGGGTGAGCGCGGCTGGGCAGCGGCTCACGCCCGATCACCTTGAGGCCGTAGCCCTCCAGCCCCGCCCGCTTGGCCGGGTTGTTGGTGAGCAGGCGCATCGTGCGCACCCCGAGGTCGTAGAGGATCTGGGCGCCGGTGCCGTAGTCGCGGGCGTCGGCGGGCAGGCCCAGGTCGAGGTTGGCGTCGACGGTGTCGCGCCCGTTCTCCTGCAACTGGTACGCCTGCAGCTTGTGCATCAGGCCGATCCCCCGGCCCTCGTGGCCACGCATGTAGAGCACGACCCCGCGCCCCTCCTGGGCGACGCGGCGCAGCGAGTCCTGCAGCTGCGGGCCGCAGTCGCAGCGCAGCGACCCGAACACGTCACCGGTCAGGCACTCGCTGTGCGCCCGCACCAGCATGTCCTGGCCGTCGCCGATCTCGCCGTAGACCAGCGCGACGTGCTCGGCGTTGTCATGGGTGGCGTGGTATCCGACCGCGCGGAACACCCCATACTCGGTGGGCAGGCGCGCCTCGGCGATCCGCACCACCAGCCGCTCGGTGCGGCGGCGGTAGGCGATCAGGTCGGCGATGGAGACCAGCACCAGCTCGTGATCGGCGGCGAAGCGGCGCAGGTCGGGCAGGCGCATCATGGTGCCGTCGTCGTTGACCAGCTCGCACAGCACCCCGACCGGGTTGAGCCCGGCGAGCTGGGCAAGGTCGATCGCGGCCTCGGTGTGGCCGGGGCGGCGCAGCACCCCGCCCGCCTTGGCGCGCAACGGAACCACGTGACCGGGGCGGGACAGGTCGCTGGCCTTGGTCGCCGGGTCGGCGAGCATGCGGATGGTGTGCGCCCGGTCGGCGGCGCTGATGCCGGTGGAGATGCCCTCCCGGGCGTCGACGGTCACCGCATACGCGGTGCCTCGCCTGTCCTGGTTGGTGTAGTACATGGGCGGGAGCTCAAGCCGGTCGGCGTGCTCCTCGGCCAGCGGGGCGCAGATGTACCCGGACGTGTAGCGCACCGTGAAAGCCAGCAGCTCCGGCGTGGACAGCTCGGCCGCGAAGATCAGGTCGCCCTCGTTCTCCCTGTCCTCGTCATCGACGACCACGACCGGGCGGCCGGCTTTTATAGCGGCGATCGCATCCTCGATCGAGTTCAGCATGCCTGCCCCACCAGCTTCTCCACGTATTTGGCGATGATGTCGACCTCAAGGTTGACCCTGTCCCCGACGCCCTTGCGGCCAAGAGTGGTCAACTCGAGCGTGGTCGGGATCAGGCTCACCGTGAAGCCGGTCTCGTCCACCGCGACGACTGTCAGCGACACTCCGTCGACGGTGATCGAACCCTTCTCCACGATGTACCGGTGCAGACCCGATGGCAATGTGATGCGCACGTCTTCCCAGCCGCCTCCAGGCGCCTTCGAGTCGATCGTGCCCACACCGTCCACGTGGCCCTGAACGATGTGCCCGCCCAGGCGGGTCGCCGGGGTCACGGCCCGCTCAAGATTCACCGGGTCTCCGGGCTTCAACGATCCAAGAGCGCTGCGGTCGTATGTCTCCTTCATCACCTCGACGGTGAAGGTGTCCGCTTCCACCCGCACCACGGTCAGGCAGACGCCGTTGACGGCGATCGAGTCGCCGTGCCCGGCATCGCCGGTGACCGTTTTGCCCCGCAGGGTCAGCAGCTCACCCTCCTGGGCGACAACCTCCCCGAGCTCCTCCACGATCCCGGTGAACAAATGCACGCTCCCTACTTACCCTCTGCGGCGCGCAAACGCGCCGTCAACCGCAGATCCGGCCCGATCCGGTCAACGTCGAGCAGCTCCAGATCGATCGCCTCGGTGATGGTGGTCACGCCCGCGCCGACGAGGGCCGCGGGACCGTCGCCGAGCAGCTTCGGTGCGATGTAGTAAACGATGCGGTCCACCAGGCCGGACGCGAGGAACGCACCGGCCAGCTTCGGCCCGCCCTCCAGCAGCACACTTCTTATCCCCCGCTGGTGAAGCTCGGCGAGAACCTTGCCGAGATCCACCCGGTCGTCGCTGCCCTTGCCGAAGTCCGCGGTTGTCGCGACGAGCGTCGGTGCCGCGCCGTCGCGGACCCTGGCCCCCGTCGGCGTGCGCCCGCCCGAGTCGATCACGACCCGCAGCGGCTGCCGGATGGCGAGACTGCCCGTGCGCAGGTCACGGGTTGTCAGCCGGGGGTCGTCGGCCAGGATCGTGCCGATGCCGACCATGACCGCGTCGACCGTGCCGCGTAGCCGGTGCACGTCCATGCGCGAGGCCTCGGACGTGATCCACATGCTGGTGCCGTCGACCGCGGCCGCCCGGCCGTCCAATGTGGAAGCAGACTTCCAGATGACGAAAGGGCGCCCGCGCCGCACCGAGGTGAGCCAGGCGATGTTGCCCTCCTCCGCCTCGACCGCGCGCACCCCGACGACCACCTCGACCCCGGCGGCGCGCAGGCGTTGCGCCCCACCGATCGCCACCGGGTTGGGGTCGGCCACGGCGATCACCACCCGGGAGACCCCGGCGCGGATCAGCGCCTCGCTGCACGGCCCGGTGCGGCCGGTGTGGTTGCACGGCTCCAGCGTGACCACGGCGGTGCCGCCCTTGGCCCGCTCGCCGGCCTGGGCGAGCGCCACTATCTCCGCGTGCGGCCCGCCCGCATAGGCGTGGAAGCCCTCCCCGACCACCAGGCCGTTGGCGTCAAGCAACACGCAACCGACCACGGGATTGGGGCTCGTCGTCCCCAGGCCGCGCGCGGCGAGCTCGATCGCTCGCGCCATCGCCTTGTCTTCGGCCGGACTCACCACAGATTGCTGGCCCATGGCAGGCAAGTCTTTCACGGTTTCAAGTCTTCAGCGGGGGTGGTATCCACTTCGCGATGGCGCTGCGTCGGGAACACGGGTTTGTCCGTCCGGCGATCGAAAGCCACCCATGAACCCTGATGCTTCTTGGCCACCGTCTTCATCTCCGACGCGATCGCGACCACCTCGCTGGGATGCCGGTAGTAGCGCGCTGTCGAAACCGCGACCCCGATCGAGATCGTGACCAGGTTCACCTCGTGTACCGTCCCGCGCCGGTCGGCCAGCCTCAGGTACCCGCGCTCGGCGTCCGCCGGGTCGTAAAGCTCGTCGGCGGCGGCCTCGAAGTCGATCACCGCCCGGGTCGTGATCGGCTTGACCTGGTCGGGGTGGCACACGACGACGAAGTCGTCGCCGCCGACGTGCCCGAGGAAGGCCGGCGGCAGCCCGGCGGCGATGGTGGCCCGGCGCAGGCAACGGGCAAGCGCCCCGATGAACTCGTCGCCGCGGGCGAAGCCGTAGGCGTCATTGACACTCTTGAACCGATCTATATCGATGTAGCAGACGGCGTACTCGGTACCCGCATGAAGCCGGTCATTGATCTCCTGCTGGATGCGGGTGTTGCCGGCCAATCCGGTCAGCGGCGACACCTCGCGCGCCTCCTGGATGCGCCGCAACGTCGCCTTGACCCGGGCGACCAGCTCGGAGGTGTCAAAGGGTTTGACGATGTAGTCGTCGGCGCCGGCGGCAAGCCCCGCGACCTTGTCGGAGGTGAGGGCCTTGGCGGTGAGCACGATTATCGGCAGCGCCGTCACCATGGGGTCCGCTCTTAACCTGCGCGTCAGCTCCAGGCCATCCATGCCCGGCATCATGAGGTCGACGACGGCGAGATGGGGCCGGTGACTCTCCACAAGAGACAGTGCCTCCGCCCCGCTTGCCGCGCACAGCACGCGGTAGCCGTGCAGGCTCAGGTTCACCTCGACCACGCGCAGGATGTCCGGGTCGTCGTCGACGACCAGTATGGTCTCCTGTTCGATGCCATCCGCAGCCGTCAAGCCGTCGACCCTCCAGATTCGGCCAGGGCACGCAGTTTACGGCAAGCTTCCGCGGGATCTTCGGCGGAGTACACGGCCGTCCCGGCGACGAACGCGTCGGCGCCCGCCGCGGCCGCCGCCACGATGGTCTCCTCCGAGATCCCACCGTCCACCTCGATCCGCACGTCAAGGTGGCCGGAGTTGATGTAGCGGCGCGCCGCGCGCACCTTCTCCAGCATCTGGGGGATGAACTCCTGGCCGCCGAAGCCGGCCTTGATGGTCATGATGAGCAGGGTGTCAAAGTGGGGCAACAGGTCCAGATACGGCTCGACCAGGGTTTCGCGGTCGATCGCCAGCCCGGCCCTGGAGCCGGCTGCCCGGATGTCCTTGGCGAGCGCGACCGGATCGTCCGCCGCCTCGGCGTGGAACGTCACGTTGTACGACCCGACTTCGGCATAGCCAAGGGCCCACCGCTCCGGAGCATCGATCATCAGGTGGCAGTCGAACGGTACGGCCGTCGCCCGGCGCAGGCTCTCCACGACCGGCAGGCCGATCGTCAGGTTGGGCACGAAGTGGTAGTCCATGACATCCACGTGCACCCAGTCGGCGGCGGCTTCGACCGCCCGGATCTCTTCGGCAAGGCGGGAGTAGTCGGCCGCGAGGATGCTCGGCGCGATGATCACTAAGTCCTCCTGAGTAGCGCAAGGAACATGGCGTCGGTGCCATGGCGGTGCGGCCAGAGTTGCACCGCCGGCCCGTCGCCCAGCTCGGGCATGCCGTGCGGCAGGATCTCGCGTGCGTCCAGCAGTTCGGCCGGTGCACCGGTGCGGCGCAGCGTCTCGCGCACGGTCATCTGCGTCTCGACCTGGTGGGGCGAGCACGTGACATAGGCCACTAAGCCACCTGGGCGGGTGGCGCGCAGGGCCGCGCCGAGCAGCTCACGCTGGAGCTTCGTCAGCGGCGGCAGATCGCTCGGCTGCTTGCGCCACCGGCTCTCCGGGCGCCGGCGCAGCGAACCGAGCCCGGTGCACGGTGCATCGACAAGCACCCGATCGAAGTACCCGTCCGGCCCGATCTCACGCCCGTCCTCGCACAGGACGGTGGCGGGAAGCCCGCGAACCGCGTTGGCGACCATGCCGGCCCGGTGCTCGTTCACCTCGACCGCGGTCAGATGCGCATTGCGTTGCGCCGCAAGGGCCGCAAGCAACCCGGCCTTGCCACCCGGCCCGGCGCACAGGTCGAGCCAGTGCTCGTCGCGGCCCTCGATCGGCGCGTCGGTCAGGGCGATCGCGACCAGCTGGCTGCCCTCGTCCTGCACGTGCGCCCGCCCGTCGCGGATCGCCGGCAGCTCGCCCGGCGCGCCCTCGTGCAGGTAGACCGCATACGGCGAGAAGGCGCCCGGCGTGCCGCCGACCTGCTCGGCAAGGTCCGCCTGCTCGACCATGCCCGGCCGGGCACACAGGTGTACCTCGGGCCGTTCGTTGTCGGCGGCAAGCGCGCGGCGCGTCTCGTCGAGGTCGCCGCCCAGCGCGTCGCGGAACGCTCGCACGATCCACTCGGGGTGGTTGCCCACCAGGGCGAGATGGCCCATGGGATCGTCCTTTTCGGACGGTGCGACCAGGTCGAGCCAGGAGTCGAGGTCACGCTCGCCGATCTTGCGCATTACCGCGTTGGCGAAGCCGGTCGCACCGGGGGCGACCGAGCGGACGAGGTCCACCGTGGACGCCACGGCCGCGTGCGGCGGCACGCGGGTGTGCAAAAGCTGGTACGCCCCAAGGCGAAGCGCGTCCCGCGCGGGTGGGTCGATGCGGGCAACGTCACGGCTCGCGGCGCGCGCGATGATCGCGTCGAGCGCGCCTCGGTTCCGCAGCGTGCCATAGGTCAGCTCGGTGGCGAAAGCGGCGTCGCGCCCGCGCACACCGAACTCGCGCATCAGGTGCGGCAGCACCAGATTGGCGTAGGCGTCATCGCGATGCACGGCCAGAAGCGCCTGGTAGGCGGTCAGCCGTGCCGGATCGTCCACCGGCCGCCCGGCACGCGGACCACGCCCGCCGCGCCCCATCGGCCGCTGCTCGTCGCGGCTGCCTCGCCTCACTGGAACCGGTCCTGTCCGCTCACGCGCACACCGCGAGCCCAGTCCACGGCCGACATCGGCTTCTTGCCCGAGGCACGCACCTCGCCCAGCCTCACCGGGCAGGTGGCGGTGCCCGCCAGCACCCGATGCTTCTCCGCGAGCAGGTCACCCGGGCGCAAGGGCGGGCCGTCCGGCACCGGGGTCACCGGGCCAAGCTTCACGCGCTCGCCCCGGAAGATCGTCCACGCACCCGGCGCCGGGGTCGTGGCGCGGATCCGCCGGTCCACCGCGAACGCCGGCTCACTCCAGCGCACCTGCGCGTCCTCAACTGTGATCTTGGGTGCGAGGCTGATGCCCTCGCGGGGCTGCGGCACCGCCTGCGCCGACCGCGCCTCGATCGCGTCCAGGACCGAAACCAGCAGCCCGGCGCCGTCGACGGCAAGCCTTTCAAGCACGTCACCCGCGGTGTCGGCCGGGCTTATAGGCTCGGTGAGGGTACCGAATACGGGCCCCGTGTCCAGACCCTCCTCGAGCTGGAACACCGAGGCCCCGGCGAAGTCGTCGCCGTGCAGGACGGCGTGCTGCACCGGTGCCGCGCCACGCCAGGCGGGCAGCACACTGAAGTGCAGGTTGATCCAGCCGAATCGCGGGATCGTGAGAGCTTCTTTGGGTACCAAAGCACCATAAGCCACAATCGGCACACAATCGGGCCCGATGGTGCGCAGCCTGTCCAGAAACTCCGGCTCGCGGGGACGCGCCGGAGTCAGCACCTCGATCCCCCGCTCATCCGCCCACGCCGCCGCCGGTGACCGGACCATCCGCCGGCCCCGCCCCGAAGGCGCATCGGGCCTTGACACCACCGCTACCAACTCATGATCCGAAGCGGCGATCGCGTCGAGCGCGGGAAGCGCCGTCGCGGGTGTGCCGGCGAAGACAAGCCGCATGTCACCTGCCTAGACCGAAGGGACTGGTGGTGTGCGGCGACACCTTGACGATCGTGCGACCCGGGTCGTACCACTCCGCGCGGCGGATCTCGCGCAGGGCGTCCTTGCGCAGCTTCGGTTCGAGCCGGTCGATGAAAATGACACCGTCAAGATGGTCGTTCTCGTGCTGCAGGCAGCGGGCGAGCATGCCGTCGCCAACGATCTGCATCGGATCGCCGAACTCGTTGAAGCCCTTGGCCACCACGTTCATCCGGCGCTTGGTGTCAAAATACAGTCCAGGCAGTGACAGGCAGCCCTCGTCGCCATCCTGCTCCTCCTCGTCGGGGAACTCCAGCACCGGATTGACGAGGTGCCCCACCACGTCGTCAACGGCGAAGGCAAACGCGCGCAGCCCGACGCCGATCTGCGGTGCGGCAAGGCCGACACCGCCCGCCTCCTGCATCGTCTCGAGAAGATCCTTGACCAGGATGCGTAGCTCTCTGTCGAACGTGACCACGGGGTCGGCGGGGGTACGCAAGACCGGGTCACCGAAGTATCGGATTGGCTGGACTGTCACGGCATCCAGTCTACGGTTGACCTCCACCCGCCTGAGGCGGGGTTTCCGCCTCGACCTGCGCTCGAGATGGATGGCTGGCGTTTCGCAGACCGCCCGGCGGCGAGGATGTTCTTGGCCGCGTCAACGTCGGCGTGCGCCTGGTACCCGCAGGCGCACTGGAAAGTCAAAGCCACACTCCCTTAAAGCTGTACCGGATCCACGTGCACCCGCACCACATCGGCCGCCTTGCGGGCACTGCGCACCCCCGCCGCCGCGTGCAACGCCTCGGCCAGCCGACCCGCCGCCGAACGCCGCACCCGCACGAGCATCCGCTCCTGCCCCTCCCCGACCGGCAACGGCCCCAGCAACTCCGCCCCCTCCGGCAGCCGCGCCTCGCCCAGCAGCTCGTTGACGGCTGTCGCCACCCCGGTCACCGAGGCGATCGCCGACACCGGCGGGAACCGCAACTCGCGCCGCTCGCCCAGCTCCCGCTGGGCAAGCCACCCCGGATCCCACCGGATCAGCGCCTGGACCGCCGCAAGCGCACCATCGGCGACGACAACCACCTTGCCCCGCGGCTTGACCAAGGCCGCCGCCGCGAACCAGCGCCGGGCCGCCTCCTCGCCCGCCCGAAGGTCGGCCCGGGTCAGCAGCGCCCAGGTATCGAGGAGCAGCACGGCACCGTAACCGCCGTCGGCCACCGGCTCTGCGCCAGGCGTCGCCAGCACGAGCGCGGGCTGCGCCGCGACCCGATCGAGCACCGTCTCGCCACCGGATGTCCAAACAGGAACGTCGGGAAGGGCCCGGCCGATCTCCTCGGCTGTGCGCTTCACCCCAGTCACCGCGGCACGCAGCCGGTGGCCGCCGCAAGCGGGGCAGGTGTAACCGGCGGCGGGCCGGGCACACCAGCGGCAGCTCGGCGGCGCACCCGAACCGCCAAGGCTCAGCGGCCCGGCACAGTGCGGGCAGCGCGCCGGCTCGCGACACTCCTGACAGGACACCGCTGGAACGTAGCCGCGCCGGGGAACCTGGATCAGCACCGGCTCACCGGCCCGAGCCGCATCGCGCGCCACCTGCCACGCGACGCTCGGCAGGCGGGCCGAAGCGGCGGCCGGATCGCGGGCGAGCTGGCGGTCGTCGGCGGAGCGGACCTCGGGCGCGCACTCGCGAAGCACCTCCCGCGAGGCCGCGATCTCCTTGGCCCAGCCGGTCGCCAGAAGCTGCTGGGCCTCCGCTGTCCGGGCGAACCCGCCGACCAGCGCGGCGGCATCGTCGCTTTGGGCTCGGCTGAGCAGCACCTGGCGGGCGTGCGGGTACGGCGCGCGCGGCTCGGCGTGCAGATCGTCGCCGTCGTCCCAGATCGCGACCAGTCCCAGGCGCTCAACGGGGGCGAACGCCGCGGCGCGCGTGCCGATCGCCGCCCGCACCTCGCCCCGGCTCAAGCGCAGAAAGGCGCGGTAACGCTTGGTCGGCCCGAGCGCGGCGCTCAGGGCCACATGCCGGTCCGGACCGATCAGCTTGGTCAGCGCCTCGTCGAGGCGGCTCAGGTCGCGTGCGTCCGGCACCACCGCCACCGCGCCCCGTCCACTGTGGACGGTCGCGGCGATCGCCTCTGCCAGCCGGGCCGGCCAGTCCTCACCGGGCAACGCCGACCACACCGCCCGCGGCGCCCGGCCCTCGGCAAGGGCCCGGAGAAAAGCCGTGCCCGCTTGGTATCTGGCCCACTCATAGGACAGCCATTGCCCACCGATAGGCGCCCCAGAAGCCTCGACCGCAACCTCCTCCGTGGCGGCCACTGCGGCTTCCTTCTCGACGGCGGCCTGGCGCGGGGGCACGGCTAGGCGCAGCACGTCGATGAGGCTACCCGCATAGCGATCGGCCACCGCACGGGCGAGCTCCGCGATCTCGGGGCGCAGCACGGGCTCCGCGGACACCACCTTGTCAAGCCACATCAGCTTGCCGGCATGCTCGGAGGCCTCGGCGCGCTCGATCAGCCAGCCGTCGACGAGCTGGCCGGCGAAGCGGACCCGCACCCGCGTGCCGGGCTGGGCGGCCTCGTCCTGCTCCGCCGAAACCTGATAGTCGAACAGCCTGTCCAGGTGCGGCAGCGGCACATCGACGCAGACGCGCGCGACCGGCAGCCCATCGGCGGGCTGCCGGTCGCGTTTGGTCTTGCTCGTCACGGCCCCATCATCGCAGGGCCCCCCGACACAACTAGCTTGCCGCGGCCTTGAGGTCGGCGACGCGGTCGGTGCGCTCCCAGGTCAGGTCGGGCAGCTCGCGGCCGAAGTGGCCATATGCCGCCGTCTGCTGGTAGATCGGGCGCAGCAGGTCGAGGTCGCGGATGATGCCGGCCGGGCGCAGGTCGAAGACCTCGCCGATGGCCTTCTCGATCCGCTCGACCGGAACGACCTCGGTGCCGAAGGTCTCGACGAACAGGCTGACCGGGTGGGCCTTGCCGATCGCATACGCGACCTGCACCTCACACCGCTCGGCGAGCCCCGCGGCGACAACGTTCTTGGCGACCCAGCGCATCGCATAGGCGGCGGAACGGTCCACCTTGGACGGGTCCTTGCCGGAGAAGGCGCCACCGCCGTGACGGGCGTATCCGCCATACGTGTCGACGATGATCTTGCGGCCGGTGAGGCCCGCGTCGCCCATCGGGCCGCCGATCTCGAACCGCCCGGTCGGGTTGACCAGCAGCTTGTAGCCTTCCGTCTCCAGCCCCAGGCCCTCGAGCTCCGGCGCGATCACGTGCTCGCGCACGTCGGGGGTGAGCAGCGACTCCAGCGAGATGTCGGGGGCGTGCTGCGAGGAGACCACAACGGTGTTGAGCCGGACCGGGCGCAGCCCGTCGTACTCGATGGTGACCTGGGTCTTACCATCCGGGCGCAGGTAGGGGATGACCCCGTCCTTGCGCGCGGCGGTCAGGCGCCGCGCCAGGCGGTGCGCGAGAGCGATCGGCAGCGGCATCAGCTCCGGCGTCTCCGAGCAGGCGAAGCCGAACATCATGCCCTGGTCGCCCGCGCCCTGCGAGTCGAGCGCGTCGCCGGCCTCACCGGTGCGCTGCTCGATGGCGGCGTCGACGCCCTGGGCGATGTCGGGCGACTGGGAGCCGATGGAGACGCTCACACCGCAGGACGCGCCGTCGAATCCCTTGCGCGAGGAGTCATATCCGATTCCGAGGATGGTCTCGCGCACGATGGTTGGGATGTCGGCGTAGGCCTGGGTGGTGACCTCACCCGCCACATGCACCTGCCCGGTGGTGATCAGGGTCTCGACCGCTACCCGGCTGCGCGGGTCCTGCGCCAGCAAGGCGTCCAAGATGCCGTCGCTGATCTGGTCAGCGATCTTGTCTGGGTGACCCTCCGTCACCGACTCAGAGGTGAACAAGCGACGTGCCACACGAATCTCCTAAGTTGGACTTGAATGCTGCCTGGCAGTGTAATCAAACCCCAGGCTACAGAAGGGCGACGACCCGATCCCAAACCGCGTTCGCCAAGCTTTCCTTGCTCTGCCTGGGCAACGCAGTCCGGGATCCGTCAGCGCCGAGGATCGTAGCCTCATTGCCATCGGACCCGAACACCCGCCCGGTCCCGACATCGTTGACCACGATCAGATCGGCTTTCTTCTTCACAAGCTTCTCGCGCCCGTGCTCAAGGACGTTTTGAGTCTCGGCGGCGAAGGCCACGAGGATCTGCCCGGATGCCTTTGCCGCGCCGAGCTCGGCGGAGATGTCTGGGTTTGTCGTCAACTCGATAGTCGGCGCTTTCCCGTCCGCCCGTTTCTTGATCTTTTGGTCGGCCACGGTGGCGGGACGGAAATCGGATGGAGCGGCGGCCATGATGATGGCGTCTGCCCCCTTTGCCGCCGCGATCGTAGCGTCTCTGAGTTCGGCGGTGGTTTCCACGGGTACCAAATCCACCCCGGCAGGCACGGAAAGCGACACGTTCGCCGAGATCAGCGTGACTTGAGCCCCACGCGCCACAGCCATCCGGGCAAAGGCATACCCCTGCTTGCCCGACGAGCGGTTGCCCAGGAACCGCACCGGGTCAAGCGGTTCGCGCGTCCCGCCCGCGGTGACGACCACCCGCCGCCCCACCAGGTCCCGCGGCGTTCCGCCGAGGATGTGCTTTGCGATCTCGAAAAGCTCGGCCGGTTCGGGCAGGCGCCCCTTGCCGGTGTCAACCCCGGTGAGCCGCCCGACGGCCGGCTCCACGACGATGGCTCCCCGCCGCCTCAGCGTCGCCACGTTCTCCACCGTCGCCGGGTGTTCCCACATCTCGGTGTGCATGGCCGGAGCGAACATCACCGGGCAGCGCGCGGCGAGCAGGGTGCTGGTGAGCAGATCATCGGCCTGGCCGTGGGCGGCGCGGGCCATCAGGTCCGCGGTGGCCGGTACCACCAGGATCAGGTCGGCGGTCTGGCCCAGACGCACGTGAGCCACCTCGGGGACTTCTTCGAAGACCGAGGTGGCCACGGGTTGATGGGACAGCGCCTCCCAAGTCGGGGCGCCGACGAAACGCAGCGCCGCCTCGGTGGGGATCACGCGCACGCTATGGCCGGACTCGGTGAGCAGGCGCAGCAGCTCGCATGCCTTGTAGGCCGCGATCCCGCCGCTGACACCGAGGACAACCCTGGCAGCGTCCGGCCTGGAGGAGCTGCTGTCTTTTCGCGAGGCGAGGCCGGACGGCCCAGGCAGCTCTGTCAAGGGCGTCAGCCCTCGGTCGGCTCGGAGGTCAGGAGGCCGGCGTTGATCTCGCGCATGGCGATGGAGAGCGCCTTTTCCTGCGGGGTGGTCTCGACCAGCGGCCCGACATACTCCAGCAGGCCCTCGCCGAGCTGGCTGTAGTACGCGTTGACCTGCCGTGCCCGCTTGGCGGCGAAGATCACGAGAGCGTACTTGGAGGTGGTCTTCTCCAGCAGCTCGTCGATGGGCGGGTTGGTGATGCCCTCAGGATTGGCGACTGTTCCAGACACGAAGGATCCTTCAGATCAGAGATGGTGCCGCGCGGCGGCAAGGACGGGCGAACCGAGCAATCCTACCAACTCGTCCGCGGCGCGTTCGAGGTAGTCGTTGACGATGGTCACGTCGAACTCCTTCTCGGCGGCGAGCTCCTCGTCGGCGTGGGCGACTCGGCGGCGCAGGGTCTCCGGATCCTCGGTGCCCCGGCCGACCAGGCGGCGGTGCAGCTCCTCGCGGCTGGGCGGGGCCAGGAACACCAGCTGCGCCTCGGGCATGGCCTCGCGCACCTGGCGGGCGCCCTGGAGGTCGATCTTCAGGAGGGTGGGGATGCCCGCGGCGATGCGCGCCTGGACCGGGCCGCGTGGCGTGCCGTAGAGGTTGCCCGCGAACTCCGCCCACTCCAGCAGCGCGCCCTCCTGCACCAGCCGCTCGAACTCCTTGCGGGTGGCGAAATGGTAGTGCTCGCCCTCGACCTCGTAGTCGCGCTTGCGCCGGGTGGTCACCGAGACGGAGATCCAGACCCAGGGCGCCTGCTTGCGGATCACCTCGATCACCGCATCCTTGCCCACACCGGATGGACCCGAGAGAACCGTCAACCGAGGTCGAGACGCGAGATCCATGTTCACTTTCTACCCGATCCGGAAACAGGTTTGACGAGGGGTCACGCCTTTCTCAACGAGAAATCGCCGCGGACGTCTCACGTCCACGGCGATTTCACGATCGGATTCAGCTGATTCAGCTGCTGAACTCCGACAGCAGCGCCTTACGCTGCTGGTCACCGAGGCCACGAAGGCGACGGCTGTCAGCGATCTTCAGCTTCTCCATGATCTGGGTGGCGCGGATCTTGCCGATGCCCGGGAGGGCCTGCAGCACGGCCGAGACCTTGAGCTTGCCGACGACGTCGTCCGACTCGGCACGATCCAGAACCTTGGCCAGGGTGGTTTTGCCCTGCTTGAGCTGCTCCTTGAGCTCAGCGCGAGCCTTGCGGACCTCCGCGGCCTTCTCGAGCGCAGCTGCGCGCTGCTCAGGGGTCAGTGTCGGGAGCGGCACCAGTTCTCCTCAGTTCTACGGTCCTCACCAGCGTTTTCGCTGGCAGACCGGAAACCTAGCGGGCATGGACTGATCCCGCAACGCCACTTCAGACCCTTAGGAAAGCTAAGCAAAGTGTCCTAGGTCACTTTTGTGAACCAAGAGACGCTCGAATTTCATCGACAAGCTTGGATGTCTGGTTTCGCAGGGCGGTGACGTCGGGACCGACCGAAAGGACCTCCCGGGAGTACGACGGGACCACCCCCGAACGGTCACCGGGCAAGATCGAAAGTATGTCCTCGGCCCTGGCCCCTTGGGCACCCAGACCCGGTACCAAGATCGGCCCGCCCAGCCGGGAAAGATCATGACCGGTCTCCCCGATCGTCGCTCCGACCACGACACCGATGCTGCCCAGACCCTCCGCACCCACGTTGAGCTGGGAAATCTCGTCAATGATCGTTTGCGCGACGGTGCGGCCGTCCGGTGTGCGCGCGTGCTGCACGGTCGGGCCCTCCTTGTTGGAGGTCAGCGCGAGGACAAAAACTCCCCGCCGGTAACTGTGCGCCGACTCAAACATCGGGGCGATCGAGCCGACGCCGAGATAGGGGCTCGCGGTGATCGCATCGACATTGATTGGACTCGATGGATTCAAATACGCGTCCGCGTACGCCTGCATCGTCGACCCGATGTCTCCGCGCTTGGCGTCAAGCAGGACTATCGATCCCGCCTCCCGCAACTGTCGGATAGTTGACTCAAGAATTTGACCTCCCCGTGACCCGAACCGCTCGAAAAATGCCGATTGCGGCTTGAACACGGCGACCCGATCGGCGAGCGCATCGATCACTATCTGCGTGAATCTCTCCAGCCCGGAGGGGTCGTCCGGAAGACCCCATCCGGACAAAAGATGAGGATGCGGATCTATCCCCACGCAGAGCTGACCGCGCTCGCGCATCTTGGCGAGGAGCCTCACACCAAACGGTTCCATCACAAACTCTCCACCATTGCCTTGGTAATCAACGAGATTTCATCATCAGAGCAGATATACGGGGGCATCGCGTAGATAAGATCCCTAAACGGGCGCAACCACACGCCGCGCGCCACGGCGGCCGAGGTCACGGCGGCGACGTCCACTTCGGAGTGAAGCTGGATCACCCCGATGGCGCCCAGGACACGCACGTCGCGCACTTTCGGGTTCTCCAACGCGGGTGCCAGCCCGGAGCGCAGTCCGGCCTCGATGCGGCGCACGTTGCCCCGCCAGTCCGAGGAGAGCAGCAGGTCGATCGAGGCACCGGCCACCGCGCACGCCAGCGGGTTGCCCATGAAGGTGGGCCCGTGCGCAAGCACCGGCACCTCGCCGCTGGAGATGCCGCGCGCCACCTCGCTCGTGCACAGGGCAGCCGCCAGGGTCAGGTAACCGCCGGTCAGCGCCTTGCCCAGGCACATGACGTCCGGGGTGACCCCGGCGTGATCGGCGGCGAAAAGCTCACCGCTGCGCCCGAAGCCGGTGGCGATCTCGTCGAAGATGAGCAGCACGCCGTGCCGGTCACACAGCTCTCGCAGTACCCCCAAATAGGCAGGATGGTGAAAGCGCATCCCGCCGGCGCCCTGTACCACCGGCTCGACGGTGACCGCGGCAAGCTCGTCGGCGTGCTCGGCGAAGGCGCGCTCCAGCTCCTCCACATAGGACGTCTCCCATGACGAGGGTGGCACGCCCACAAAGACCTGGCGCGGCAGCACGTCACCCCACAGCGAGTGCATGCCGCCGTCCGGATCGCACACGCTCATCGGGTGGAACGTGTCGCCGTGATAGCCGCCACGCCACGTCGCGAGGCGCCGCTTGCCGGGCCGGCCCAGCGAACGCCAGTACTGCAAGCACATCTTGATGGCGACCTCGACGCTGACCGACCCCGAGTCGGCCAGGAACACGTGCTCCAGCCCCGGCGGGGTGATCTCGACGAGCTTGGTGGCAAGGCTCACCGCGGGCTCGTGGGTCAGGCCGCCGAACATGACGTGGCTCATGCGCCGCAACTGATCAAAGGCCGCGGAATCGAGGGCCGGGACCCGGTACCCGTGAATGGAAGCCCACCAAGAGGACATCCCGTCGATCAGCTCGCGACCGTCCTGCAGGCGCAGCCGCACGCCTTCGGCCGAGGTCACGACGAGCGGGGTCATGCGTCCCGGCATGGGGCCGTACGGGTGCCAGACGTGCGCCCGGTCAAGCTCAACGATGTCCACGCGCGCACCTGCTCACCAGTCCGGGGCCGTGGTACACGAAACCGGTGTACAGCTGGATCAGGCTCGCACCGGCGTCGAACATGCGCTCTGCGTCGTCGGCGGACATGATGCCGCCGACGCCGATGACGGGCAGCCCGCTCTCCCGGTGCACGAACGAGACCACCTCACGCGCCCTTCCCCCAAGTGGCGCACCGGAAAGCCCGCCCGTAGGCCCGTCGTGGGCGATCGTCGTGTTGGTCGCGATGATGCCCGCCACGCCGCGGTCGGTGCAGACCTGGAGCAGCTGCGCGATGGCGCTGTCGGTCAGATCGGGGGCTATTTTGACGAGTACCGGACGATCGCCCTTCAGCTCGCCCAGAATCGCATCCAGGTGCGAGCGCTCCTGCAGCTCCCGCAACCCCGGCGTGTTGGGCGAGGACACGTTGACCGCGAAGTAGTCCCCGAAGTCGCGCAGCGCCTCGAACGAGCGGCGGTAGTCCTCCACCGCCTCGTCCAGCGGTGTCACCTTGGACTTGCCCAGCGAGATCCCCAGCGGAACGTCTTTTTTGAAGGAGCTCAGGCGTTGAGCCAGCGCCGCCGCGCCGAGGTTGTTGAACCCCATGCGGTTGACGATCGCCTCCCGCTGCGGCTGCCGGAATAGGCGCGGCCGCTCGTTGCCGGGCTGGGCGTGCCAGGTGACCGTGCCCACCTCGACGAAGCCGAACCCGAGCGCCGGCCAGGCCGCGAGCGCCACGCCGTTCTTGTCCATCCCCGCCGCCAAGCCCACCGGATTCGGGAAGTCAACCCCGAACACCCGCACCGGATTGCTTACCGCGTAACGGTTTTTGAGCATCGATCGGCTGAAGGAGGACATCTTCGCCAGCCGTGCCAGCGTCCACTCGTGCGCCTCCTCGGCGTCGCGGCGGAACAGCCACGGCCGCACCACTTTCTCGAACAGCATCACGCCTCACGCAGCCAGTTCGGGGCGGATCATGGCGTGGAGCTGTTGCAGCGGGCGTACGGTCATGTCGCCCCGGATCAGCGCCTCGATCCCCATCACCGCTGCCGCGGCGCCGGGAACCGTGGTACAGCAGGGGATGTCGGCCCCGACCGCGGCGCTGCGGATCTCGTAGCCGTCGCTGCGTGCGGCCGCCCCCGACCCCTGCGGGGTGTTGATGACCATCTGGACGTAGCCGGAGGTGATCAGCGAGACCGCGTCGCGCCCGCTGCCCGACTCCTCGTGGTGCTTGGACACGATCTCGCACGGGATGCCGTGGCGCCGGAGCACTTCGCCTGTTCCGGCGGTGGCGACGATGTCGAAGCCGAGGTCGGCCAGCCGCTTGATCGGGAAGATCATCCCGCGCTTGTCGCGGTTGGCGACGGATACGAAGATCTTGCCGCTGGTGGGCAGCGATCCGTAGGCGGCGGCCTGGGACTTGGCGAACGAGTAGCCGAAGCTGGTGTCGATGCCCATGACCTCGCCGGTGGACTTCATCTCCGGTGAGAGCAGCGTGTCCACGCCCCGGCCCGATGGCGTGCGGAAGCGGCGGAACGGAAGCACCGCCTCCTTGACCGCCACCGGGGCGCCCTCGGGAAGCAGCCCGCCGTCGCCGTGCGCGAGCAGGAGGCCTTCCCGCCGTAGGTCTGAGATCGTTGCGCCCAAGGCGATCCGGGCCGCCGCCTTGGCGAGCGGCACAGCGGTCGCCTTGGAGACGAACGGCACGGTGCGTGAGGCGCGCGGGTTTGCCTCAAGGACATAGAGCGAGTCGTCCTTGAGCGCGTACTGCACGTTGAGCAGGCCGCGCACGCCCACGCTCCGGGCGATCGCCTCGGTGTACTGGCGGACCACCGAAAGGTGCGTGCTGCCCAGCGTTATCGGCGGCAGGGCGCAGGCCGAGTCTCCACTGTGGATACCCGCCTCCTCGATGTGCTCCATCACCCCGCCGATGTAGACCTCGCCGTCGGCGTCACACAGCGCGTCCACGTCGATCTCGATGGCGTCGTCGAGGAACCGGTCCACCAGCACCGGATGCTCCGGCGAGATGTCGGTGGCGCGGCCGATGTAGTCCCGCAGCGTCACGTCGTCATAGACGATCTCCATACCCCGGCCACCGAGCACATAGGACGGCCGGACCAGGACCGGGTACCCGACCTCGTCGGCGATCCGCTTGGCCTCCTCGAACGACGTGGCCGTCCCGTGAGCGGGCGCGCGCAGGCCGGCTTCCCCGAGCAACCGCCCGAAAGCACCGCGCTCTTCGGCAAGGTGGATGGACTCGGGACTGGTACCCACGATGGGAACGCCCGCGTTCTTCAGGCGCTGAGCCAACCCGAGCGGTGTCTGCCCGCCCAGCTGCACGATGACCCCGACGACCCCCGGGCCACCCGCCGCCACGCCCGACGTGTGCTCGGCGTGGTAGACCTCAAGCACGTCCTCGAAGGTGAGCGGCTCGAAGTAGAGGCGGTCGGCGGTGTCGTAGTCGGTGGAGACCGTCTCCGGGTTGCAGTTGACCATCACGGTCTCGTATCCGGCCCCGCGCAGCGTCATCACCGCGTGCACGCACGAGTAGTCGAACTCGATGCCCTGGCCGATGCGGTTGGGACCGGAACCCAGGATGATCACCTTGGGCTTGTCCGATGGCGAGACCTCGGTCTCCTCGTCGTAAGTCGAGTAGTGGTAAGGGGTTTGGGCGGCGAACTCGGCGGCGCAGGTGTCGACGGTCTTGTAGACGGGCCGTACCCCGAGCCGGTGGCGCAGCGTGCGCACGCCGTCCTCGCCGGCGAATTCGGGGCGCAGCGCGGCGAGCTGCCGGTCGGACAGCCCGGCCCGCTTCGCCTTGCGCAGCACCGCTTCGTCGAGCACGCGAGCGTCGATGATCTCGTCGCGCAGCTGGACGAGCCCGGCGATCTGGTCCACGAACCACGGGTCCATGCCGGACTCGCGGCAGACCTCCTCGACACTTGCTCCGGTCCGCAAGGCTTTTTCCACCGTGTAGAGCCGGCCGTCATGCGGCACGCCAAGTGAAGCGTCGGGATAGGGCCCGGTCCAGAAGCCGGCCAGCTTCGTCTCCATCGAGCGCATCGCCTTGTTCAGCGCCTCGGGGAAGTTGCGGCCCAGGCTCATCGCCTCGCCCACCGACTTCATGGTGGTGGTCAGTTCGGTGTCGGCGCCCGGGAACTTCTCGAACGCGAACCGCGGGATCTTGACCACGATGTAGTCGAGCGCCGGCTCGAACGCGGCCGGGGTCTTGAGCGTGATGTCGTTGGGGATCTCGTCGAGGGTGTACCCTATGGCCAGCTTCGCCGCGATCTTGGCGATCGGAAAACCCGTCGCTTTCGAAGCCAGCGCCGACGATCGCGACACCCGCGGGTTCATCTCGATGACGACGAGCCGCCCGTTGGCCGGGTGGACGGCGAACTGGATGTTGCAGCCGCCGGTGTCCACCCCGACTTCGCGCAGCACCGCGATGCCCAGGTCTCGCATCGCCTGGTACTCCCGGTCGGTCAGGGTCATCGCGGGCGCGACCGTGACCGAGTCTCCGGTGTGCACGCCCATCGGGTCGACGTTCTCGATGGAGCAGATGACGACCACGTTGTCGTGCTTGTCGCGCATCAGCTCCAGCTCGTACTCCTTCCAGCCCAGGACGCTCTCCTCGATGAGGACCTCGTGCACCGGGGAGGCGGCCAGGCCACTGCTTGCCAGCAGCTCCAGCTGTTCCCCGCTGTGCGCCATCCCGGAGCCGAGGCCGCCCATGGTGAAGCTGGGCCGGATGACGACCGGAAGCCCAAGCTCGGCAACGGTTTCCCGGACCTCGTCCAGGTTGTGGCAGACGCGGCTGCGCGGCGTCTCACCACCGGCGCGGGCCACGATCTCCTTGAACAGCTGCCGGTCCTCGCCGCGGCGGATGGCGTCGATGTTGGCGCCGATCAGCTCGACGTTGTACTTGTCCAGGACTCCGCTCTCGTAGAGCGCGACCGCCGTGTTCAGCGCCGTCTGCCCGCCGAGCGTGGGCAGCAGCGCGTCGGGGCGCTCCGCGGCGATGACCTTCTCCACGAACTCGAGCGTGATCGGCTCGACGTACGTCGCGTCGGCGAACTCCGGGTCGGTCATGATGGTGGCCGGGTTGCTGTTGACGAGAGAGACCCGCAGACCCTCGTTTCTCAAAACCCTGCATGCCTGGGTACCGGAGTAGTCGAACTCGCATGCCTGACCGATGACGATCGGACCGGATCCGATGACCAGGATGTGGGAAAGGTCGCTGCGTTTAGGCATTCTCAATCAACTCCGCGAAGCGGTCGAACAGGTAGTCGGCGTCGTGCGGTCCGGCCGCGGCCTCGGGGTGGTACTGCACCGTGAACGCGGGCACGTCCAGGCACCGCAGTCCCTCGACCACGTTGTCGTTGAGGCACACGTGGCTGACCTGGACCCGGCCGAACTCGCCCCGCGACTCCAGCGGCGCGTCGACCGCGAACCCGTGGTTGTGGCTGGTCACCTCGACCTTGCCGGTCACCTTGTCCATCACCGGCTGGTTGATGCCGCGGTGCCCGTAGCCCAGCTTGTAGGTGCCGAAACCCAAGGCGCGCCCCAGGATCTGGCTGCCGAAGCAGATCCCGAACAGCGGGATCCTTCGCGTCATCACCTCTTGTGCCAGGTGCATCGCGTGGTCGGCGGTGGCCGGGTCACCCGGGCCGGGCGAGAAGAAGACCGCGTCCGGGTTGACTTTCAGGAGGTCGTCCATTGTGGAGCCGGCCGGCATGACGTGGGTCGTCACGCCGCGCTTGGCCAGGCGGCGCGGCACGTTGCGTTTGATGCCGAGGTCCAGCGCGGCGACCGTGAACCGGTGCTCGCCTTCGGCCGCAACGGTGTAGACCGAGGGGGTCGTCACCTCCGCCGACAGGTCCGCGCCGACCATCTCCGGTTGCTCAAGCACCTTGCGCCGCAACGATTCCGGGTCGGTGTCCAGACTGGACACCCCGACCCGCATGGCCCCGCGTTCGCGCAGATGGCGGGTCAGGGCGCGGGTGTCGACCCCGGCGATGCCGACTATTCCCTCGGTTTTGAGGCGCTGCTCCAGGTCGCCGGTGGCCCTCCAGTTGGAGGCGAGGCGCGCCGGATCGCGTACCACATAGCCTGCCACCCACATCCGGGAAGACTCGTCATCCTCATCGTTGACGCCGGTGTTCCCGATGTGCGGCGCGGTCTGCACCACCACCTGGCGGTGGTAGGACGGGTCGGTCAGGGTCTCCTGGTATCCGGTCATGCCGGTGGTGAAGACCGCCTCGCCGAAG